>JANYFX010000409.1 GCA_025359585.1 Rhizobacter sp.
CGGCCGCATACAGCGACGTGGTGCCGGGGCGCGCCTCGAAGCCAACGCAAACGCGGCGTCGGCATCGAGAAAGGCGGGCTGCTACTTGCCGGAGAAGTTCGCGACGTAGTAGGCCAGCAGGTCCAGGTCTTCGACCGGGACTTGGCTCAAGGCCTCGGTCATCGCGCGCGTGTAGCCGGGCCGGTCGCCCGACTTGAAGCCCCGCAGCGTCGCTCGCACGTAGTCTTCCTTCTGCCCACCGATGCGCGGCACCTGCTGGCCACCTGCCAGATCGGCACCATGGCAAAAGGTGCACTTGTGTTGCTGCGCCAATGCCAGCCCCTTGCTCATGCGCGCCGCGTCGGGCAGCACGGTGGGGACCGGCGCAGGCACCGGCGCCAGCGTGCCGATGAAGTCGGAGAAACCGCGCAAGTCGGCGTCTTTCATCGGCTTGGCCAGCGCGATCATCGCTTCGTTGTTGCGACGGCCCTCGCGAAACAGGAACAGCTGCGTGATCGCGTAGAACGAATACTGGCCCGCCAGCACCGGCGTGCCGGGCATGTCGCTGCGGCCGTTCGCGCCGTGGCAGGCCGCGCAAACGGTGCGAAAACGCTCGGCGTAGTCGGCCGCAGCAGCGGTGGCGGCGGCCGACGCGGCGTTTGCGCCGGGAGCAGGCTTCTTCGCCTGTGCGAAAGCAGGCGACGCCAGCGCCGCGGCCGACACGAGTGCGGCCGCGGCCGCGAAGCGTCGCCAGCTCGTCACCTCACTTGCCGCCGTAGCTGATGCGGTAGATCGCGCCCGCGTGGTCGTCGCTGACGAGCAGCGAGCCGTCCTTCATCACGAGGAAGTCCACCGGCCGGCCGAGGTACTGGTTGTTCTCGACGAAGCCCGTCATGAACGGCTCGACCTTCGCGCCCCCCTTGCCGTCGGGCCAGGCCACGAAAACGCCGTTGTACTTCTTGGTGCGGTTCCACGGGCCGTGCTTGGCGATGAACATCGCCCCCTGGTACTTCTTGGGGAACATCTTGCCGGTGTAGAACTTCATCCCCAGCGTGCCGGCGTGCGGCCCGAGCAGTGCGGCCGGCTGCGTGAACTCGCTGCAGTCCTTGCCCCAGCCGAACTCCGGGTCGGGAAGGTCGCCCTGGTGGCAATACGGGAAGCCGAAGTGCTGTTTGCCAGGCTGGGTGACGTGGTTCAAGGTGTCGTTGGGAAGTTCCTCGCTCAACCAGTCGCGGCCGTTGTTGGTAAACCAGAGGTCACCGTTCTTCGGGTCGAAGTCGAAGCCGACCGTGTTGCGCACGCCCGAGGCGATGGTCTCGATGCCCGAGCCGTCGAGGTTCATGCGGTAGATCTTCGCGAACTCGCCGGGGTCGCAGATGTTGCAAGGCGCGCCGATGTTGTAGTAGAGCTTGTTGTCGTGCACGCGCAGGTACTTCCAGCTGTGGTCGCTTCCGCCCGGCAGCTTGTCGTTCAACACCGTCGGTTCGCCGAGGTTGTCGAGCTTGTCCTCGACGTTGTCGTAGCGAACGATCCGCTTGTGCGTGGCGAAATACAGCGATCCCTTGTAGAACTCGATGCCGGTCGCCTGCTCGGTCTTGTCGATGATGACCTTGGGCTCGCGCTTGCCATCGACCGCCTTCTCCGGCAGCACGTAGACCTTGTTGCCCACGAACAGCGTGCTGACGAAGATGTTGCCCTTGGCGCCCTGACGCAGATCGCGCGCATCGAGCACGCCGGAAGCCCAGGTCTCGACCTTGAAGCCGGGCGGCAGCTTGAGCTTCTTGGTCGGCAGTTGGTCGGCCGGGGTCGGAATCGGGAACGCCGCCACCGGCGCCATCTTCATCGCCGTGTCGGTCTTGGGTCGCCCCTTGGCCCAACCGGGTTCGGAGTCCTGGGCCGACGAAGCCGTGGCCGCGCAAACGAGCGCCAGCGCGGTGATGATTGGAAGCAAACGAATCTTGTGCATGTCTCACCTTTCGTTGTGGTTGTGGCAGGAGTCACCGGTCCGAGCGGTGAAGAGCCTGCTGAGGCAAACATCGATGACGATGCAACGCCTGTCGGGCAGCTGATGACGTTGAATCTTCGGTGTGGAGGGGCGTCGTGTTGATCGGAGCAGCGATTGCCGATGTCGGTGCCTGAACCGCGGTTGCGTGCAAGCCAGAGCCAAAGGCACATGCAGTCTAGCGAGCGTTGCGAGAGCAGGCAACCGTGGCGAGTGCTAACCCTGGCCGATTGATACGTAATGGATCAATTGAAAAAAGGGAGCGGTCTGAAGCTTCGACGCGTGCCGAGACCTCGGTTTGCGACGTCGACGCGCGTTGTTCATACGGACGCCACGATGCTCAACCCACCTTTCAAACTGGCCACGTCGGGGGCGTTGACAATGGCCGGCGCTCATGCCTCGGCAGAATGTTGCGGCGCCGCGCTGCACGAGGCAACGAGCGCACCGGCCCCGCGTTTGCGCCTGGCCGATCTGGACCAGCACCTGCACTGCTCGGTGATCGGCACCTGCCTGAACACCGCCGAGCTGCGCAAGCTGATGGCGCGCTTCCTGTTCGTGCGCGATTCGAGCGACATGGAGTTGCACCACAAAGCGGTCTCGCACGCGTCGCAGGGCGGCCCGGTCTCCAAAGCCTTGCAGAAGTTGCTCGATCAGCGGCACGAGTCGGTCGTGCAGCGTTTTGCCAAGGCCCACGATGCGCGTGCGCTCGCTGCTCTGTGGGACGAAGCGCTGCATCAAGGCGAAGTGCCCGGTGCCTACTGGGCCGTGCTGACGCACCGCGACGTGACGCCGGCGCTGCGCCAGAAAGTCTTCGGTGAGGTGCACATGCTGTCGCACCTGGTCGGCGCGGCGAACCGGGCCGACATCCGCCGGCTGGGCGCGCTCGAACGCGAAAACGCCGAGCTGCGCGAGCGCGCCGAACGGCAGCAGCTGCGCTCGCAGGAACTCGTCGAGCAGCGCGACCAGGCGATCGCCGGGTTGCGACAGGAGCTTGTCGAGCTGCGGGTGGAGCGCGCTCAACGGATGCTCGTGCCGGTACTCGCCGGCTCCGCCGAACGTGCCACGGCCACCGCGCAAGTGGTGCTGCAGACCGAGCGGCGCGAGCGTGCCGAGCAAGCCCTTGCCGTGGCCGTCGAAGAGGCGGCACGCGTGCGCGAAGA
>JANYFX010000417.1 GCA_025359585.1 Rhizobacter sp.
GCGGCAGCCGATGGCAAATGGTGGCGCCTTGATGAGACGACTTTGAGCCCGGCGAAGCTGCCAGCAAATATGCCGGTAGCAACAAATTTTTCGCGTGGCATAGCCCTCAGTGACGGCACGATTGGGCTGTTGAGTGCTGAGGGTACGCTTTATATATTGGATGGAAACCTGCAGGTCAGGCGCCAGATCAAAGTTGAATCGGGCTTTTTGACGAGTATTTACGAGGGCCTTAATAACGCGCTGCTTGTGTTGTCCGAAGAAGTGCTTTACAAGATACGTTGGCCCACTGAATGGTCGGTGATCGGTAGCGAAAATGGCATCACAAGCAATATCTCGCAGCTAGCAGAGTGGCGCGGAGAGCGGTATTTGCTGACCAGCGCCGGCATGATGAGAGCGAAGATCGAGGCGGGTAACGTCCAGTTTTTGCCTGTGAAGTGGGGCGATACGAACGGGTACGATCTGCTTGGTATCGATTCGCATCGGGCTTTGCTGGCGGGCGCGCACCACTTGATGCTGATTGAGACGCGCCGAGGCGGCAGTTCTTCGCCAGATGTGGCAACCGGAGCTGCGGGCAAAATTTCTACCCAGGCTACCGGCGGGACAACCCGGCAAGTTTCGACTGATCTGCTGTACCCGCGATTTTTTACGCGCTCCCGATTTCGCCCAAATCATATTTTCATGGGCACTGACGATGGTTTGCGGTCAATTTTTATTGGTGGTGCCAAGTTTGCGGTAAGACCGGGAGCCGTCGCCAGCCCTATATCCGCCTTTGCCGATATTCAGGTTTCGCCCCCAGCGCAAGACGATTTGAAAGGCTCTGTTACCAATGTGGCGGAGGTTAGCGCCGAGGAGTTATGGGTTGGCACCGCGCGGCATGGTGCATGGCGCTACCGATTCTCGACCGAAGGTGAGATGATTGGATCACGGCGATTTGACGAGAAAAATGGCCTTAAAGTCGGTCAAATCGCGAACGCCGAGGTCAGCTTGCTGCCCAATGGAATGGTCGTTGCAAGTACGCGCGCGGGATTGTTTGGGCTTGAAGGCGAAAGATTCTTGCCGATCAATCTCGGTAATCTTGCCGCCCTGCGAGGTGCCACTGAAACGTTTACCTTTGTGCCGACAATCGACGGCGCAATGAACAAAATTCTTTGGGCTTACAGCGATAGCCGCGTCCTTCAGCAAGAGGCCGACGGCAATTGGCGGGTGCATGATATACGTGCGCTAAAGCGCGGCGCAATTAACAGCCATTTCGTCGATGCAGTCGGCAACATCATATTTATGAGTACCAATAGCTTGCTCCTGCACGGTCGTACCAATCAGGCAAAACCAACCGCGTCAATCCCGCCAATGCCTATCGTTGATGACAAGCCGCAATCGGTCGTGCTGCGAGGCGTGACGCAAATCTTTGCGGATGGCACCGAGGTTCAGCTGCCAATTAATCCTGACCGTCCGTTGCAATTTGCGTTAGGGGATTTCAGTCTTCGATTTGATTTTTCGTTGCCCGAATTGGCACGCAATGGCATTAAGCGCTACCAAGGACGGATGGTTGGCATGGAGGACGCAATGTCGGGTTGGACGAGCTCGCACACGTATACCTATTCGGCATTCAATTCAGGCGACTACACAATGCGCATTCGGGCGAAAGATTCGTTGGAACGCGAGTCCGAAGCTAGCCCCTATAAATTTGAAATCATGCCGGCGTGGCATGCCACGTTACTGGCGCGCGCACTGGCGTTGCTGGCACTTTTAGCGTTGGGTTGGTTATTAGTGTTGCTGGTGGCGCGTCGCCGCACAACGCGGCTTGAAAGCGCTAACGCAGAGCTTGAAAATAAGGTTGCCGAACGAACACGTGAGCTGGCGGATGCAAACCGTCGGCTCGAACTCATCGCCCATATCGACGGATTGACTGGCATCTCCAATCGCCGGCGTGTGGACGGTTACCTCGATGCAGTTTGGCTAAGTTGTCGAGAGCAGCAGCGGCCGTTGTCTATATTGATGATCGACGTAGATCACTTTAAGCAATATAACGACACGCACGGCCACTTGGCGGGT
>JANYFX010000439.1 GCA_025359585.1 Rhizobacter sp.
GCCGATGCGGGTGCTCGCGCCCAGGAATGCGCCACGCGGCATCGGGCTGGAGCACAACTCCGGGTGCCGGTAGATGTAGCGTGCGGTCAACAGCGCGAACACCGACAGCGCCGCCATGTTGAACGAGAAGATGATCTGCGCCAGCAGGCCGGCGTGCTCCGAACCGAGCAGCGACGAGGAAAAAGGCATCAGGCTGATGAAGGCGAGCTGGGCGATGTTCAGCGCGATCAGCTTGCCGTCTGTATACCGGACGCGGCTGTGCACACGGTGGTGGCCCATCCAGAAAAAGGCCATCACGAAGAAGCTGATGACCCAGGCATACAGGCGCGGGAACAGTGCGAACACCGCGCTGCTGAATTCGGCCGAAGTGTGGATCGCCCCGTGCTCGGGCAGCTTCAGCTCGATCACCAGCAGCGTCATCGCGACGGCGTAGATGCCGTCGGCGAGTGCCTCGGTGCGGTGGATCGACAGGCCGTGCCCGGTGCTGGTTTCGTTCATTCGAGTTCTCCCTGGCCGCATTGTCCACACTGCGGCCCCGGTGCCCACGCCGCCGCGAACACTCGATAATCCGGCCGTGCCCACCTTGCCCACCTTGCCCACCTGCACCCCATGATCGAACGTGTGTTCGCGGCCATCGTCATCGCTGTTTGCGCCGTGCTGCTGCTGCGCCTGCTGATCGGCGAGCGCCGACGCTACCGCTTCGATGCGGCCGCGCGCCGGGTCTGGGCGGCGCTGCGGCGCTTCGGCTCGTGGCTGCAGCGAAAGGCCTTGTCGCTATACCACTGGCGCTCGTCGCGGCGCCACGCAGCACAGGTCGCCGAAGAAGCGATCCGCCGCGCGCGCAGCGCCGACGGCTCGTGGGACGGTAACGTCTACAAGCCGAAGTCGTTCCGCAAGCCGCCGCGCGACAAGATGCACTGATGACACGCGAACCCGAACGTTGGAGCGCCAGCGCAGGCGCGCGCGACGTGGTGCGGCTCGACATCCCGGCCGACGCGCAGCGCGAGCGCACCTTCGAGATCTTCTGCCGCCTCGTCGTCAGCAACAAGGCAGCGCGCACCGACGCCACACACGCGATGCGTGTGCTCGTCAACGGCGCGCTCGAATGGACACGCAGCATGCCGACCCATGCCGGCAGCGAAGATTCGCTCGACCTGCGCTTGCGCCGCACGGTGCCGGTCGGCCGCGCGCTGCGGCTCAGCGCGGCGTGCGAGCTGCGCGGGGCGCAGCGCGTGAGCCTGTCGATCAGCGCCGAAGAAGAATGAGCCGCCTCAGCCGCGCAGCGTGCGGTTGAACAGCGCCACGGTGCGCTCCCAGGCCGCCTTCGCGGCCTTGTCGTCGAAGCGCGGCGTGGTGTCGTTGTTGAAGCCGTGCTGCGTGCCCGGGTACTTCACGGCTTCGAACTTCACATTCGCGGCCTTCAGCGCCGCTTCATACGGCGGCCACATCGCGTTGATGCGCTCGTCGCTGTCGGCGAACACGATCAGCAGCGGCGCCTTGATTGCAGACACCTTGTCGAGCGCCGGTGCCGCGCCGTAGAACGGCACGCCCGCGCCGAGATCGGGCAGGCGTGTAGCGAGCATGTTCACCACACCGCCGCCGTAGCAGAAGCCGACCGCGCCGACCTTGCCGTTGCCACCGGCCACGGTCTTCAGGTACGCCGCAGCGGCGACGAAGTCTTCCTGCGTCTTGCTCTGATCGAGCTTGCCGAACAGATCCCGCGCCTTGTCTTCGTCGCCCGGATAAGCGCCGAGCGGAAACAGCGCATCGGGCGCGAAGGCGATGAAGTTGTCGAGCGCCAGGCGCCGTGTGATGTCTTCGATGTGCGGGTTCAGGCCGCGGTTTTCGTGCACCACCAGCACGGTCGGCAGCGGGCCGGTTGCATTCGCCGGCCGCACCATGTAGCCGCGCGCCTTGCCGTAACCCTTGGGCGACGCGAACTCGACCGTTTCGGTCTTGATCCGCGGGTCGGCCGCCGGCACCTGCTGCGCTTGCGCGAACTTCGGGCTCAGCGCTTCGAGCAGGCCGGCGGCCGTGATGCCACCGACTGCGAACTTCGCCGCGCCGTCGAGAAAGCCGCGCCGGTCGATGCCGCCGTGCACGTACTTGTCGAACAAGCGCATCACTTCGGGGTCGAAGTCGTTCGCGCTCAGTTTGGGTTTTTGGCCGGCCATGCTGGTCACTCCTGTTGGGACGAAGCGGCTGTTGTAGCGGAACGTCGGGCACAGGGTTTTGCTGCGGTCTGGCGAGGCCTTTCTTAGTGGTAAACCAGAGATTCATTTTTGGTAAACCAAACATAGACTGGTTTACCAATTTGCCGAATCATGGAAACCACTGCCCCCTTGCCCACTGAAGCGACGACCGAGTTTTCGGGTGATCGAACCTACCAGAAGCTCGCCGCCCGGATCGGCGCACTGATCACCCAAGGTGAGTTTGAAGTTGGTGCACGCCTACCTTCAGAACGTTCTCTGGCAGAGCGTTTCGACGTGAGCCGCACGCTGGTTCGTGAAGCGATCATCGTGCTCGAAATCCAGGGCCTGGTCGAAGTACGCGGCGGCTCGGGCATCTACGTCTGCGCGCCGGCGAGCACGCCAGCCCGGTCGACCACTTTCAAGCCACCAGCCGGCCCGGGCCCGTTCGAGCTGCTGCGCGCGCGCTGCCTGATCGAAGCCGAGATCGCCGCCACCGCCGCCGAACACCGCAAGGATGCCGACCTCGACCGCATCTTCGCGGCGCTGGCCGCGATGCGCGAGCACATGCACGACAAGGCCGCCAACGAAGCCGCCGACCGGCTGTTCCACCTGCGCATCGCCGAAGCCACCGGCAACAGCGTGCTGCTGCAGATGGTGACCGCGCTGTGGGACCACACCAAGGCGCCGATCTGGTCGCAGATGGAAGCGCACTTCCACACACCGGCCTTGCGGCTCGCATCGCAAGACGATCACCAGCGTGTGTTCAACGCGCTGCTCGAACGCGATGCGCCCGGCGCACGCGCCGCGATGCGCGCCCACATCGAGCGTGTGATCGGCGAATTCGCCCAGGCCTGGCGCTGAGCCGGCCCCGTTCCTTTTTCCCCAGGAGACAAACGATGAAACTGCTTTCCACCGTTCGACTGACCGCCGTGCTGGCCGGGCTCGTGCTCGCCGGCCACACCCTCGCCCAGACCGTGCCGGCGCCGGGCACCAGCGCGCGCATCGACGCGATCAAGAAGGCCGGCGTGCTGCGCGCCGCCGTGCTCTCGAACCCGCCCTGGCTGGTCGAGAACACCACGGGCTCGGGCGACGCCTGGGCCGGCCCGGCCTGGCTGCTGGCGGTCGAGGCCGCGAAGCAGCTCGGCGTGAAGCTGCAGCCGGTGCCGGTCTCGCACGAGACGAAAGTGCCGGTGCTCGCCTCGAACCAGGCCGACATGACGATCTCGCCGCTCTCGGTCACGCCCGAGCGCCTGAAGGTGGTCGACTTCGTGACCTACTCGCGCACGGCCCTGTGTGTATTCGGCCGCGCCGACAACCCGAAGGTCGCGAACGCCAAGTCGATCGACGAGTTCAACCAGCCCGGCGTGACGGTCGCGTACT
>JANYFX010000457.1 GCA_025359585.1 Rhizobacter sp.
ATGAAGATCATCTCTCTGGCTCCGGAGGTGATCTGATGGGTCTCAAGATCCGCAAGGGCGACACCGTCATGGTGATCGCGGGCGACGACAAGGGTAAGACCGGTCGTGACATGAACCTCAAACGATCCCGCACCCCCGAGCTCGAACACGACTTCGTTCGTGACGCCACGCTCGGCTACGAGCCTGAAGGAAGCTACGGCTACGTGCGCTGCCTGGAGCACGGTTTCCCGAACCCGCTGGTGCGCTGGCACTACCACGAAGAGTACGAACTGCACCTGATCGTGCAGACCCACGGCAAGGTCTTCGTCGGCGACTACATCGGCCACTTCGAGCCGGGGCATCTGGTGCTGACCGGCCCGCGCCTGCCACACAACTGGATCTCCAGCGACGTCGGCCCCGAAGGCGTGGCCCAGCGCGACGTGGTGCTGCAGTTCAGCGACGAGCCGCTGCGCCGCGCTGCCGAGCTGGTGCCCGAGCTGCGCGACGTGCTGCCGCTGCTGGAGCGCGCGCGCCTGGGCATCGAATTTTTCGGCATGACTGATCGTGCGCGCCTCAACCTCGACCGCATCAAGCACCTGCATGGGTTGAAACGTTTCACCGAGTTCCTGAACTTCCTCGGCGAGCTGGCCGAGTGCACCGACTACCGGCTGCTGTCGAGCACGCCGCTGCAGAGTTTCGAAGACGACAAGTCGCTGGCGCAGATCAGCGCCATCGTCGACCACATCACCGAGCACGCGAGCGAAACCTTTTCGATGGCCGAGCTGAGCCAGCGTGTGGGCATGAGCGAAAGCCAGTTCTCGCGCTACTTCCGGCGCGCCACCGGCAACACCTTCACCGACTTCGTGAACCGCCTGCGCATCTCGCGGGCCTGCCAGCTGCTGATGGAGACCGATCGCTACATCAGCAACGTCTGCTACGACTGCGGCTTCAACAACGTGGCCAACTTCAACCGCCGCTTTCTTGAAATCAAGGGCATGACGCCCAAGGAATTCCGCCGCCAGGGCGAAGCGCGCTTCGGGGTGACACGCTAGGGCCTTACGGAAAGTGACCTTCGTCAGCGCTCCCCCTTGTGGTGGATGGCAAAAGGGCGTGGCGGCGCCGATCATTCGTCGCATGGGCGGGCAAGGTGCCGGCCGGAGCGAACACCATGCGATTCGATGAACGCGAGATCGGCGACTACCGCATCTTTGCCGGCGCCCTCGAGGCGCCGAAGGGCGACGGCTACACCGCCACCATGATCGTGCAACGTGTGCACGGCGTGCCCGACGTGCCGCGCGAAGTGCTGCGCGACGAAGGCCTGGCCTGCGGCCACCGCTGGGAATCGGCCGACGCGGCCCTGGCTTACGCCATCAACAAGGCCCAGGAAGCGATCCGCAAGCGCACCGAGTTGCTGACCTGCTGAACCCGCAGCAACCTTGCCCGACCAGGGGCAAGGCCAGCCTTTAGACTCTGCGCGCCAATTAATGCCACGCAGAAACCGGACGGAATGCCCCACGACGTCAGCCTGATTTCCACCATCGCCGCCGGTTTCGGCCTGGCGCTGATCTTCGGTTACGTCGCCGCGCGCCTGAAGCTGCCGCCGCTGGTGGGCTACCTGCTCGCCGGCATTCTGATCGGCCCGGCCACACCGGGCTTCGTGGCCGACGTGGCGCTGGCCGGGCAGCTCGCCGAGATCGGCGTGATGCTGTTGATGCTCGGCGTCGGCCTGCACTTCTCGCTCGACGACCTGCTCGCGGTCAAGCGCATTGCGATTCCCGGTGCCTTGCTTCAAATCCTTGTCGCCACGGCCATGGGCATGGCCGTGGCCATCTGGTGGGGCTGGGGTCTGGGCGCGTCGCTCGTCTTCGGTTTGGCGCTGTCGGTGGCGAGTACCGTGGTGCTGCTGCGGGCGCTCGAATCGCGCGGCGTGCTGGCCTCGGTGAACGGTCAGATAGCGGTCGGCTGGCTGATCGTCGAAGACCTGGTGATGGTCCTCGTGCTGGTGCTGCTGCCGGCGCTCGCGCCGCTGCTGGGTGGGGCCGGGGCCGACTCGGCACAGGGCCAGAACCTGTGGGCCACGTTCGGTATCACGCTGGCCAAGGTGGGGGCGTTCATCGCGCTGATGCTGGTCGTCGGGCGGCGTGTGTTCCCGCGCCTGCTGTGGCTGGTGGCGCGTACCGGTTCGCGCGAGCTGTTCACGCTGTGCGTGATCGCCGGCGCCGTGAGCGTGGCCTACGGTTCGGCCAAGCTCTTCGACGTGTCGTTCGCGCTGGGCGCTTTTTTCGCCGGCATGATGATGCGCGAGTCGGAATTCAGCCACCGTGCTGCCGAAGAATCACTGCCGCTGCGCGACGCGTTTTCGGTGCTGTTCTTCGTCTCGGTCGGCATGCTGTTCGACCCACGTGTCTTGATCGACGAGCCGCTCAAGGTGCTGGTGGTCGTGGCCATCATCATGCTCGGCAAAACGCTCGCGGCGATCGGCCTGGTGGTGGCGTTTCGATACCCGCTGAACAGCGCCTTGACCGTCGGCGCGAGCCTGGCGCAGATCGGAGAGTTCTCGTTCATCCTGGCCGGGCTGGGGGTCTCGCTGAAGCTGTTGTCGCTCGAAGGCCAGAACCTGATCCTCGCGGGTGCGCTGATCTCGATCGCACTCAACTCGCTGCTGTTCAGCGCGATCGATCCGGTGCAAGGCTGGTTGCGCAAACGCTCGGCCTTCGCGCGCCGTCTGGAGCAGCCTGATGATCCGCTCGCGGAGTTGCCGGTGTCCGTCGATCAGGCGCTGCTCACCGGGCAGGTCGTGCTGGTGGGTTTTGGGCGGGTCGGGCAGCGGATCGCCAGCGAGCTGACGGCGCGCGGCGTGGCTTTCGTGGTGGCCGAGCAGAACCGCGAGATCGTCGAACGCTTGCGTGAAGAGGGTGTGCCTGCGGTGTGCGGCGACGCGTCGGACCCAGCGGTGCTGATCCAGGCCCACATCGCGCGTGCCGCGATGCTGGTGATCGCCACGCCCGACACCTTCGGCGTGCGCAAGATGACCGAAGCAGCGCGGGCGTTGAACCCGGCCATCGAGCTTGTCGTGCGCAGCCACAACAGCGAAGAAGCGGCCTTGCTCGAAAAGGAGCAGATCGGCAAGGTCTTCATCGGCGAGCACGAACTCGCTGTCGGCATGGCCCGCTTCGTACTGGCGCGATTGAGCCCGGGCGCAGTCCTGGGCCACTGAAGCCAGGCGCGCCCTTGCGGGCTGCGCCTCGGCGCGTCAGATCAGGCTGCGGCCAGCGCGGCCGTGGCGGCGGCCAGGCACTTGTTGCACTTGCCCAGGCCGGGCAGGCGCGCGTCGGGCTTGCCGTCGCCGGTCTTGAAATTGGCCTGGCAGCGGCGGCAGACGTACATCTTCGAGCTCGACATCATCGGCTTCACGCCAGGCTCGCCGGCGGGGCGCGCGGCCACGTACTCGGCTTGGGTCTGGCGCAGTTTCTGCGACGTGTCGGGGGTGCTAGAGGCGGGAGAAGGGCGACGGGTGGCCATGGCGGTCCCTGAAAAGGTATGCGAGCGATCGGGCTGCCGGGAGGGCGGCCCCAACCGAAGGCGTGTATTGTCCCAGCATTCGAAGGCCCGCGTGCAAGGCGGGCCGGTATCAGGCAAGGGATTGTGTTTTCGCCCTGGATCGGGGTAGAACCCGGCAGCCTTGCCAAGCCACTCAGCGCCGCGCCAGCGCGTCGCCCCGCTCCAGATCGAGGGCGTCCTGCGGGACGACGGTGACGGCGGCGCCTTTGGCCTTCAGCGCGTCCATGAACTGCGACGCCACGCCCGCCACCACCACGCGACGACGCGCCGGCACGAGCGTGGCCGCAGCGTAGGCTTGAATCTCGGCCGGGCTCACTGCACCGAGCGTTTCGATGCGCCGCTGCAGCTCGGCCGGCGAGCGCCCGGCCACGATCAAGGAGCCCACCGCCTCGTTCAGCCCGGCCGTGGTCTCGACGCTGCGGCTGAAGTTGCCGATCAGCGTGGCCTTGCGTGCGGCCAGCTCTTCGTTTCCGACCGGTGCCTTGATCAGGCCGTCGAGTTCACCTTGCACCAGCCCCAGCACCTCGGCCGCCGACTCGTTCTTGGTCTGCACCGAAACCCGCAGTACACCGCCTTCACGGCGCGCTTCGAGGCGGCTGCCGGCGCCGTAGCTCAGGCCGCGCTTGATGCGGATTTCCTGGTTCAGCCGCGACGAATAACCGCCACCGAGCACCGAATTCATCACGTCGCGGGCTGCGCGGTCACGCTCGTTGTCGGGAACCGGCAAGACGACGACGACCGCGGCCTGGCCGGACTTGGGCATGTCGATCACGGCCAGGTCGAGCGGCAGCCCGGTGCCCGCCGGGCTCGTCGTCGGCAGCGCCGCCTTCGGCCTCTTCCAGGCGCCGAAGTGCTTGCTCGCGAGCTGGAGGGCGGTGGCCGCGTCGATGTCACCGGCCAGCACGAGCACCGCGTTGTCGGGCCGGAAGCGCTGCGCGTGCAGCGCCTGCAGATCGGCGCGTGTGATGCGTGGCAAAGACACCGGCGTGCCGCTGGCCGGGTGGCCGTAGGCACCGGTGCCGAACAGCACGTGCTGGGCCGCGAGCGACGCGAGCGTTCCCGGCTGCGAGTAGGCGACCTTCATCTCGTCGAGCGTCTGCGTGCGCAGGCGCTCGATCTCGGCCTGCGCGAAGCTCGGGCGCATGACGGCTTCGCCGACGAGCCCGAGGGCGGCATCGAGCTGCGGCACCGCTACAGTGATGGCCACGGTCGACTGGTTCCAGCCCGCCGCGCTGTCGAGCGAGCCGCCGAGCGTTTCCGCGGCCTGCGCCAGCGCCGAGGCGCTGTAGCGGCGTGTGCCCTTGGTCAGCAGCCCGGCGGTGAGCGATGCCAGCCCGGCGCGCTGCGGTGGGTCGACCTCGCTGCCCGACAGCACCAGCAGCTGGGCGCTGACGAGCTGCACTCCGCGGCGCTCGGCCAGCACCATGCGCAGCCCGTTCGGCAGGCTTTGTTCGATCGGCGCACCGATGCGCAGCTCGCGCGGCGCAGCGGGCGGCGGCGGGGTCTCGTAGGGCTGCGCCTGAACGCCGAGCGCGAGCAGCGTTGCGGCACCGGCCAGAACGGCAGCGCGGCGAAGCGGGTTCATCATCAGACGCGGCTTCATTTCGCGGCTCCTTCCTGGACGTATTCGACAGTCACCTTGTGCGCGCCCGTCACGTACAGGCGCATCACACGCTGCACGTCGGCCGCCGTCACGTCCAGCAGCGCCTGCAGACCGGCGTTGACTTGCGCCGCGCTGCCTTCGAGCACCGCAGCGTCGGCGAGCGCCTGGGCCAGGCCGTCGGGTGTTTGGCGGGCAAGCAAGGTGCGCGTCAGCAGTTGCGTCTTCACCTTGGCCAGCTCGGCCGCGCCGACGGGCCGCTCGGCCAGCGCCTGCACTTCGGCGAGCAGCGCCGCTTTCACGTCAGTGAGCTTCTTGCCCCCGGCCGCCACGGCCGTGGCCGCGAGCGTGCCGGGCCCGGTGCGCAGGTCGGCCTCGAACCCGGCCTGGCTCGCGAGCTGCTTGCGGTACACCAGCGACTGGTTCAGGCGCGACGATTCACCGCCGCTGAGCAGCGCCGCAGCGATCTGCAGCGCGGCGTTGTCGGGGTGCGTCACGGGCGGCGCGAGCCACTGCAGCGCCACGGCCGGCAGCGGCACGGCCGGGCCGGTCACGCTGACACTGCGGTCGCTCGGCCAGGCGGGCTCGGTGGCTTTCAGCATGGGCAGGGGCGCGGCCGGGCGGGCGATGGGGCCGAAGTACTTGTCGACCCAGGCGTCGAGCTGCTTCTGGTCGAAGTCACCGGCGACCACGAGCGTGGCGTTGTCGGGCCGGTAATAGGTGCGGTGAAAGGCTTCGACATCACTGAGCGTGGCGGCTTCCAGATCGTCGATGTTGCCGATGCCGGGTCGCTTGTACGGGTGCGTGAGGTAGGCGGCCGGCGCCAGCGCGTTGTAGAAGCGGCCGTAGGGCGTGGCGAGCACACGCTGGCGGTACTCTTCTTCGACGACCGCACGCTCCGACTTGAAGTTGGCCTCGTCCACGTTCAGGTTCGACAGCCGCTCGGCCTCGGCCCAGATCAACGTCTCCAGGTGGTTCGAGGGCACGACCTCGTGGTAGGCCGTCACGTCGGAACTCGTGAACGCGTTGTTCGAGCCGCCCACGTCTTCGGTGAGGCGGTCGAACTGCTCGCTCTTGAGGTAACGCGTGCTCTTGAACATCAGGTGCTCGAAGAGGTGGGCGAAGCCGGAGCGGCCGGCCGGGTCGTCTTTCGCGCCGACGTGGTACCAGACGTGCACGCTGACCGTGGGGCTGGTCTGGCTGCGCACCGAAATCACCTGCAGGCCGTTGGGCAAGACACGCTCGGCGAAGACGACCGGCACGATTTTCGGCGGCGGTGTGAGGGCGGCGAGTGCGGCACCGAACGTGGCGCACAGGACGATGGCAACGAAGGAGCGGGGCAACAGTCTGGTCATGGTGCGTCGCTCAGGCCGACTTGACGACAAGTGTGAAGTGCTCGACCGTCGGCGGCACCGCAAAGTACGGCCCGACGATCGCGCGCCACTGCGGGAACAGCGGGCCGCCGCGGAAGTCGACGGTGTGGTTCTCGAGCGTGTCCCAGTAGATCATCAGGATGTAGCGCTCGGGCGACTCGACACCCTTGTTGACCTTGTAGCCGCGAAAGCCCTTGGCTTGCGAGATCACGGTCTCGACACCACGCTGGATGGCGGCGTCGAATTCGGCATGTTTGCCGGGCGGGATGCGGATGTCGGCGAGTTCGAGAATCATGGCGGGCTCCGTTGCGAGTGGGCGCCAGTCTACAAGCGCGGCGATGCCCGCACCGCCGGAGAGTCAAACACCCAGGCAGCGCGCCAGCCCTTCGGTGTCGGCGGCCAAGGTGGCCGATTCGCCGGCCATCACGATCAGGCCCTTTTCCAGCACGACCGCGCGGTCGGTGTGGGCCAGCACCGCGCGGTAGTTGCGATCGACGATCAGCGTGCTGATGCCGGTGGCGCGGATCTCGCTGACCACGCGCCAGATCTCGGCCACGATCAGCGGCGCCAGCCCTTCGGTCGCTTCGTCGAGGATCAGCAACTGAGGGTTCGTCATCAGCGCGCGGCCGATCGAAAGCATCTGCTGCTCGCCGCCCGAGAGTTGCTGGCCGCCGTGCGACAGGCGCTCGGTCAGGCGCGGGAAAGTGGCGAGCACACGCTCGTAAGTCCACTCCTTCTTGCCGTCGACGCCGGCGCGTGCCGTCATCACGAGGTTTTCGCGCACCGACAGGTTCGGGAAGATGCCGCGACCTTCGGGCACGTAGCCGATGCCGAGCCGTGCCATGCGCTCCGGTACGGCGTTAGTCACCTCGCGGCCGTGCCACTTCACGCTGCCTTCGGCCGCACGCACGTAGCCCATCAGCGAGCGGATCAGCGTCGTCTTGCCCATGCCGTTGCGCCCGAGCAGGCCGAGCGCGGTGCCGGCGGGCAGCGCCAGGCTCACGCCGCGCAGAATGTGGCTGTCGCCGTAGTACGTGTTGAGCTGGTCGAGCTGCAGCATGGCGGTCGTCATCATCAATGACCCTCGCCCAGGTAAGCGACCTGCACGTCGTGGTTCGTGCGGATGCGCTCCGGCGCGTCGCTCGCAATCACGGTGCCGTTGACCATCACCGTGATGCGGTCGGCGATGCGGAACACCGCGTCCATGTCGTGTTCGACCAGCAATACCGCGTGCTGGCGTTTCAGCTCGGTCAGCAGCGCCAGCATGCGGCCAGTCTCTTCGGCGCCCATGCCGGCGAGCGGTTCGTCGAGCAGCAGCACGCGCGGCCTGGTGGCGAGGCACATCGCGATCTCGAGTTGACGCTGGCCGCCGTGGCTCAAGAGCCCGGCCGGGCGCGCTGCGTCGTCTGCCAGCCCGGCTGCATCGAGTGCTGCGCGTGCGGCGGCCACACTCTGCGCGCACTGCTGAGCCGATTGCCACACCGCCCACGCGCGGGGCAGCGCGGCCTGCGCGCTCAGGCGGCAGTTCTCCAGCACGCTGAAGCTCGGGAAGATGGTGGTGCGCTGGTAACTGCGGCCGACGCCGGCACGCGCACGCTTCGGCTGCGACCAGTCACTCACGTCGTGCCCGTCGAGTTCGATGCGCCCGCTGCTCGCCGGCATCTCGCCCGAGAGCATGTTGATCAGCGTGGACTTGCCGGCGCCGTTGGTCCCGATCACCGCATGGACTTCGCCGATGTGCAGGTCGAGCGAGACCTCGTTGACGGCAGTGAGGCCGCCGAAGCGGCGTGTCAATCCGCTGGCGCGCAGCAGGGCGTTCGGCTCAGCCATTCGACGCCCCCGCCAGTCGCGCGCGCAGCCCGATCAGGCCCTTGGGCAGCAGCGCGACGAACGAGATGATCGTGAAGCCCAGCGTCATCTGCCAGTGGCTCGCGAGCGGGCCGAGCAGCGATTCGAGCTGGAACAATTCCTTCAGCAAGGTGAATGCGATCGCCCCGATCACCGCACCGCGCAGGCTGCCGATGCCACCGAGGATCAGCATCAGCAAGACCGCGCCCGACTCGTGCCAGCTCAGCAGCTCGGGGTTCACTGCACCGTCTTTCACCGCGAGCAGAAAGCCGGCGAGCCCGGCGAGCGCACCGGCGATCACGAACGCGGCGAGTTTGTAGCCATAGGTCTTGAACCCGGCCGCGCGCATGCGCTGCTCGTTGACGCGGATGCCGGCCAGCGCGTGGCCGAAGCGCGAGCGCATCAGCAGCGCGAGCAGCGCGTAGGTGGCGATCAGTGTGCCGATCACGGCGTAGTACAGATGCTGCTTGTCGTCGAGGTTCAGCGCGCCGAGCGTCGGCTTGGCGTAGAGGAACAGGCCGTCGCTGCCACCGGCGAGCTTGGTGTCGTGGAACACGAAGTAGGCCATCTGCGCGAACGCGAGCGTGACCATGATGAAGTACACGCCCTTGGTGCGCAGGCTCAATGCGCCGACGAACAGGGCGTAGGTGGCAGCGGCCAGCACCGCGAGCGGCGCGACCTTCGCGATCGAGCCGCCGCTGTCACCCGACGCGAGCACGGTGACGTAAGCGCCGATGCCGAGAAAGGCCGCGTGGCCCAGGCTCACGAGGCCGGTCACACCGACCAGCAATTCGAGGCTGAGCGCGAAGACGGCGTAGATGGCGATCTTCACGACCGTCTCTTGCATGTACGGCGACAGGCCGAGCGGCAGCATCAGCAGCACGAGGGCTGTCGCGACGGGAACGATCCAGGTGCGGGCCATCTCAGTAGGCCCGCTTCATCAGGCCTTCGGGCCGCCAGACGAGGATCACCGCCATCAGCAGGTACACGCCGATGCCGCTGTACTCCGCGAAGAACACCTTGCCGAAGGTGA
>JANYFX010000462.1 GCA_025359585.1 Rhizobacter sp.
ACTTCGCCTTGGCAGCCGACCTCGGCGCCGCTGATCGAGGCGTTTTCCTTGTAGAGCATGCCGATCGCGGCGGCGGTCAGCATGAAGTCGATCACGCCTTTGTCTGTCGCCGACGGCACGAAGCGGGTGTAGTAGTGCAAGACGGCGGGCACGATGCCGGCCGCGCCGTTGGTCGGGGCGGTGACCACGCGCCCACCGGCGGCGTTTTCTTCGTTGACCGCGAGCGCGTAGAGATTGACCCAGTCGAGCACTTGCAGTGGGTCGCGCAGTGCCGCTTCCGGGTTCGCGCAAAGTTGCCGATGCAGGTCAGCCGCGCGGCGCCTGACCTTGAAGCCGCCCGGCAGCACACCGTCGGTCTTGCAACCGCGCACCACGCAGGCCTGCATCACGGCCCAGATCTTCAGCAGGCCGGCGTCGACTTCTTCGTCGGTTCGCCAATGACGCTCGTTGCGGCGCACCAGCTCGGCGATGCTGCAGCCGTGCTGCTTGGTGAGCGTCAACAAGTCGGCGCCGCTGTGGAACGGGTGGGCGAGCACGGTGGTGTCGGGTGCGATCACCTTCTGCAGGCTGCCGTCGTGCGCGACTTCGTCGCTGACGACGAAGCCGCCGCCGACCGAGTAGTAGGTACGTGTCAGCAACTCGGCGCCCCCCGCATCGAAGGCGGTGAAGCGCATGCCGTTGGCGTGAAAGGGCAAGGTCTCGCGGCGGTAGAAGATCAGGTCGGTCTTCTCGGTGAAGCCGACTTCGTGCGTGCCCAGCAGCGCGATGCGTTTGTCGTCGCGCATGTGTTTGAGCCGCACTGCGAGGCCTTCCACCTCGACCGTGTCGGGCTCGGCCCCTGCGAGGCCGAGCAGCACCGCCTTGTCGCTGCCGTGGCCCTTGCCGGTGGCGCCGAGCGATCCGTAGAGTTGCGAGCAGACACGAGCCGTGGCTTCGAGGTGCCCTTCATGCTGCAGCCGCAACGCGAACAAACGCGCCGCACGCATCGGCCCGACCGTGTGCGAACTGCTGGGGCCGATGCCGATCTTGAACAGGTCGAAGACCGAGACGGCCACGGGTCAGATCTCGTAGGCGCTGAGGGGCGGGCAGGAGCACATCAGGTTGCGGTCGCCCCAGACGTTGTCGACACGACCGACCGGCGACCAGTATTTGCCACGGCGCAATGCCGGCACCGGGTAAGCCGCGTCTTCACGCGAGTAGGCGTATGGCCAATCGCTCTTCAGCAGCGCCTCTGCGGTGTGCGGTGCGGCCTTCAGCGGGTTGTCGTCTCTGGGCCATGTGCCGGACTCGACCTTGGCGATCTCGTGGCGGATCGCGATCATCGCGTCGCAGAAGCGGTCGAGCTCTTCGCGCGATTCGCTTTCGGTCGGCTCGACCATCAGCGTGCCGGCGACCGGGAAACTCAGCGTCGGCGCGTGGAAGCCGTAGTCGATCAGCCGCTTGGCCACGTCTTCGGCGCTCACGCCCGCTGCGCCGCCTGTGGCTTCCTTCAGCGGCCGCAGGTCGAGGATGCACTCGTGCGCGACGCCGCCGCCCTTGATGCCGGGAATGTTGCCGCTGTAGTGCACTTCGTAGTGATCGGCGAGGCGCGCGGCGATGTAGTTCGCCGACAGGATCGCGGTTTCGGTCGCGGCTGTCAGGCCTTCCGGGCCCATCATGCGCATGTACATCCAGCTGATCGGCAAGACTGCGGCATTGCCGAGCGGCGCGGCGGAAACCGCGCCGACCTGCAACGCGGTGCCGATGCCCGCCGAGCGGTGCGCCGGCAGATACGGAACCAGATCGGCGACCACGCAAGTCGGCCCGACACCAGGCCCGCCGCCACCGTGCGGAATGCAGAAGGTCTTGTGCAGGTTCAGGTGGCTCACGTCGCCGCCGAATTCGCCCGGTGCGGCCACGCCGACCAGCGCATTCATGTTCGCGCCGTCGACATACACACGCCCGCCGTGCTGGTGCACGAGGGCGCAGATCTCTTTGACCTTCGTGTCGAACACGCCGTAGGTGGAAGGGTAGGTGATCATGATGCAGGCGAGTTGCGCACTGTGCGCGGTGCACTTCGCCGCGAGGTCGGCCAGATCGATGTTGCCTTCGTCGTCGCACTTCGTCACGACCACCTGCAGGCCAGCCATTTGCGCACTCGCCGGGTTGGTGCCGTGCGCTGACTCGGGGATCAGGCAGATGGTGCGGCCGGTGTCGCCGCGCGCTTCGTGGAACGCCTTGATCACGAGCAGGCCGGCGTATTCGCCTTGCGAGCCAGCGTTCGGTTGCAGGCTCACGCCGCTGTAGCCGGTGGCCTGGCACAACCAATCTTCGAGCTGGGTGCGAAGTTGTTCGTAACCCGCGAGCTGTTCGATCGGCGCGAACGGGTGGATGTTCGCGAACTCCGGCCAGGTGATCGGGATCATCTCGCTGGTCGCGTTGAGTTTCATCGTGCACGAGCCGAGCGGGATCATCGTGCGGTCGAGCGCCAGGTCCTTGTCCGAGAGGCTGCGGATGTAGCGCAGCATCGCGGTCTCGGAGTGGTGGCGGTTGAAGACCGGGTGCGTGAGGAAGGTGCTGCTGCGGGCCAGCGTTTCGGGGATCAGCGAACCGATGCCCTCTTCGAACGGCGCGAAATCGGGCAAGGCCTTGCCGCCGGCGAAGAGTCCCCACAGCGCCGCGATGTCGTCGCGCGTCGTCGTTTCGTCGAGCGTGATGCCGATGCTCGTGGTGGAGTCACGGCGCAGGTTGAAGCCGATGCCGCGGGCCGCTTGCAACAGCGACTCGGTGTTGGTGCCGCTGGCGACCTGCAGCGTGTCGAAGCCGCTCGTGTTCGGCAGCGTGCAACCGAGTTGTTGCAGGCCCTTCGCCAGCACCGCCGTGTAGCTCGTCACGCGGCGCGCGATGCGCTTCAGCCCTTCGGGCCCGTGGTACACGGCGTACATGCTCGCGACCACCGCGGGCAGGACTTGCGCGGTGCAGATGTTGGACGTGGCCTTCTCGCGCCGGATGTGCTGCTCGCGCGTTTGCAGCGCCAGCCGGTACGCCGGCGCGCCGTGTGCGTCGACGCTCACGCCGACGAGCCGGCCCGGCATCGAGCGCTTGAACTCGTCCTTGGTCGCCAGGAAAGCCGCGTGCGGCCCGCCATTGCCCATCGGCATGCCGAAGCGCTGGGTGTTGCCGACGACGATGTCGGCGCCCATCTCGCCCGGCGCCTTGAGCAGCATCAGTGCCAACAGGTCGGCGGCGACGATGGCCAGGCCACCGCGCGCGTGCACTGCGTCGATGATCGGCGTCAGATCACGCACCACGCCGTTGACACCGGGGTACTGCAGCAGAGCCGCGAACGCGTCGGCGCTGCCCGCCGCTTCGGCCGGGCCCGTCAGCACCGTGATGCCGAGCGGCCGGGCGCGCGTCTGCACCACTTCGAGCGTCTGCGGCAGCACGTCGTCGGCGACGAAGAGGGTGCTCGATTTGCTCTTGCCAACGCGCAAGGCGAGCGTCATCGCCTCTGCCGCAGCAGTCGCTTCATCGAGCATCGACGAGCCGGCGATCGCCATGCCGGTCAGCTCGCAGACCATGGTCTGGAAGTTCACCAGCGCTTCCATGCGGCCCTGCGAGATCTCGGCCTGATAGGGCGTGTAGGCGGTGTACCAGGCCGGGTTCTCGAGGATGTTGCGCAGGATGACACCTGGCGTGTGCGTGCCGTGGTAACCCTGGCCTATGAAACTCTTCAGCACCCGGTTGCGGCCGGCAATCGACTTGAGTTCGGCCAGCGCCGCCGCTTCGGTCAGCGGCTCGGGCAAGGCCATCGGCGAGCCCCGCACGATCGCGCGGGGCACCACGGCCTCGATCAGGGCACGGCGTGAAGCCGCACCGATCACCGACAGCATGTGGCGCTCATCAATGGCGCTGACGCCGATGTGGCGGGCAACGAACTCCGACGCGTCTTCGAGCTCGCGCAACGGCTTGT
>JANYFX010000480.1 GCA_025359585.1 Rhizobacter sp.
CTTGTTGTTGGGGTTGAGCGAGAGGAACTCGGGCGACAACTGGTCGTTGGTGTCGAAGCGCACCAGGTGCGGCTCGTAGGGCAGGCCGGTCTCTTCGAGCAGGATCGAGACCTTCACGCCGTTCGGCGTGGGCAGCGAATAGAGCTGGATGCGCTCGGGGTGCTGGGCGGGCCACTTGTGGGTGATGGGGTAGGCGGAGAGAGTGGGCATGCGGTGCTTCGGCGAAGTGGGTGCGAAGCGGATTCTCCGGTGCAGGCCGAATGGGCGGCGCCGCGTGTGGACAAAGCCGCACGCGGCGTGTGGTGCAGGCCAGCCCGGCGTTCTGCCGAGTCACGATGCTAAGTTTTTTGCCGGCATCGGTCGATGTGAGACGGCCACAACCGTCGTATGGTTGTGGCAGTCGCGAGCGTTCACCGGGCCCGAAGGGCTGCAAGGGGTTCGAAGCGGCGCACCGCCGAGATTCACTTCCAACCAGACAACATTGAAGGAGATGCCCATGCCCCCGACTTCGAGCCCCGCCCATGCCGAGCACGAACTCGTCATCACCCGCCTGATCGACGTGCCCCGCGCCAAGCTCTTTCGCTGCTGGATCGAGCCGGCGCTGATCACCCAGTGGTTCACGCCGCCGCCTTACAAGACCGTCGCAGCCGAGGTCGACGCGCGCGCGGGCGGCAGCAACGTGATCACGATGCAGGCGCCCGACGGCACGCTGATGCCGAACCGCGGCGTGTACCTGGAGGTCGTGATGAACGAGCGCCTCGTGTTCACCGACGCCTACACCTCGGCCTGGGTGCCGTCGGCCAAGCCCTTCTTCACCGGCATCCTCACGTTCGAGGACGAAGCCGGGCAGACGCGCTACACCGCGCGGGCGCGCCACTGGAACGCCGAAGACTGCGCTGCCCACGCGAAGATGGGTTTCCACGAGGGCTGGGGCATCGCGACGGATCAGCTCGCCCGTCTGGCGGCCACGCTCTAGCGCAGCATGCCCGCCGCGCGAAGCCTCAGTCCTCGAGGTTCTCGTGGTGCGCCACGGCGCCCTGCTTCCAGTAGGCCGCGGCGCGGATCGCGTGGCGGTCGTGGCCTTTTTCTTCGACGAGGATGCGTCGCAGCGTCGCCGTCGTGGCGGCTTCGCCGGCGCACCACGCGTAACCGTCGCCCCGGGGCAGCGTCAGCGCCCGAACCGCGGCGATCAGGGCCGGCGCATCGGCGACCCACTCCACACCGAGCGTGGCCGCGCTGTGCAGCGCGCGCCGGTCGGCCGGGTCGCGCACTTGCAGGATCACGATGGCGCGGGTGCCGGCGGGCAGCTCTTCGAGGCGCCGCGCAATGGCGGGCAGGGCGGTCTCGTCGCCGACCAGAAGGTGCCAGTCGTGGTCGAGCGGAATGATGAACGAGCCGCGCGGGCCGCCGATGGTGGCGTGCTGGCCGGGTGCGGCCTGCGCTGCCCAGTGCGCGGCAGGGCCGTCGCCGTGCAGCGCGAATTCGATGGTCAGCTCGCGCGCGGCGGTGTCGAAGTGGCGCGGCGTGTAGTCGCGCCGAACCGGCTCGGCGCCGTCGGCATCGAGCATGAACTTGACGTGATCATCGAACGATGCGCTGACAAAGTCGGCGAGCGACTCACCCGAGAACGTGACGCTGCGAAAGTGCGGGCTGAGTGCATCGACGCGCACGACCTGCAGTTCGCGGCGCTTGAGTTCGTGGCGCACACGCTGCACGCGCGAGGTGGAAAGAAGGGTGCTCATCGTGGAAGGGTCTGAAATAGTTGACAATGTCACCCATCATGCGCAAACCGATTGATATTGTCAACCAATCACCCAAACAGCCCGAGGCCGATGTGTTGGAGCTCGTGCACAGTCTCATGCACAGCTACCGGTCGCAGCAGTACCGCTTTCTGCGCGACGGGCCGCACGACATCACGCACATGGACGGCAAGGTGCTCGGTTTTTTCGGCCGCCACCCCGGCGCCACGCAAAAAGATCTGGTGCAGCACAGCGGGCGCGACAAGGCCCAGCTCGCGCGTTTGATCAAGGGCCTGCGCGACCGCGGTCTGCTCGCGGCCGCGGCCGACGAGGCCGACCGGCGCAATGTGCGCCTGTCGCTCACCGCCGACGGCCAGGCCGTCCAGCGTGCGCTGCAGCAGCAGGCCCGGCGGCTGAGCGCACGGGCGGTCGCGGGCTTGAGCGACGCCGAGCAGCGCCAGTTGTTCGCGCTGCTGCAACGCGTCAGCGGCAATCTGGCCTCCGCCTGAACGCGAACCAGCGCTAGCGCGACCCGGTTCGTGCCAGCGGCGCCAGCGAGGCCCGCAGCCGCTCGACCGGGTCGCGCGACGCCGCCGACTTGCCGAGCGCGCTCTCCACATCGCCGATGTGCACCAGCATCAGCTGCGCCGCCTGTTCGGCGTCGCCATCGGCCAGCGCGCCGACGATCTGCGCGTGGTCGTCGCAGGACTGGCGCGCGTCGTGGGTCGACTGGTAGAGCGACGAGACCAGCGTGGTGCGCGCCGTCAGGTCGCGGAGCAGGCCGCACAGCACGCGGTGGCCCAGGCACTCGGCCAGGCAGACGTGAAAGTCGGCGAGCAGGAAGGTGCGCGTGGCCACGTCGACGCTGGCGATCGCGGCCTGTTCGTCTTTCACGTGCTGGCGCAATCTCTTGATCACGACCTGCAAAGGCTTGCCGGCGTCGCGCAGCAGCTGCGAGTCGCGCAGCATGCCGGTTTCGACCGCGCGCCGCGCTGCGAAGGCATCACGCGCTTCGTCGATCGAGGGTTCGACCACGTACCAGCCCTTGCGCGTGCGCACCTCGACGAAGCCGCGCGCCTGCAACTGCATCAGCGCTTCGCGCACCAGCGTGCGGCTCACGCCGAACATGTCGGCCAGCGCCTGCTCGCCCAGCCGCTCGCCCGGCTTGAGCTTCTGCGCGAGGATGGACTCGACGACTTGTTGTGCGATTTCGATCTGGCTGGCCATGGTGGCGAGAATACAGCTCAGGCGGTGGCGGGCAGTTGAGCGGCGCCGACATCGGCGTCGTCTTCGGTCGCGGGCACCGGCCGGCCGTCGAGCACCGCGTGGGCACGCTCGCGGTCGATGTCACCTTCCCAGGCTGCGATGGCGACCGTGGCCACGCAGTTGCCGATCAGGTTGCCGAGTGCGCGCGCGATGCCCATGAACCAGTCGACCGACAGCACCAGCACCAGACCGACGGCGGGGATCGCCGGAATCGCCTGCAGGGTGGCCGCCAGCACCACGATCGCCGAGCCCGGCACACCGTGCGCGCCCTTGGAAGTGACGAGCGCGATCGCCAGGATCGTCAGCAGGTCGGTCATCGAGACCGGCGTGTTGGTGGCCTGCGCGATGAACACTGCGGCCAGCGTGATGTAGATCGAAAACGCGTCGAGGTTGAAGGAGTAGCCGGTCGGGATCACAAGGCCGACGGTCGAATCGCGGATCCCCATGCGTTTGAGCTTGCTCATGATCTGCGGCAGCACGCTGTCGGACGAGGTGGTCGCGAACACGACTGCCAGCTCTTCGCGCAGGTACTTCAGCAGCTTGAGGATCGAAAAGCCCGAGAACCGCATGATCGCGCCGAGCACGACGAAGACGAAGATCGCGACCGCCGCGTAGAACAGCACCACCAGCATGCCGAGCTGCTTGAGCGATCCCACGCCGTACTTGCCGACGGTGAAGGCGATGGCGCCCAGCACGCCGAGCGGCGCCAGCTTGATGATGATGCCCATGATCTTGAACAGCACGTGCGAGAGGTCGTCGACGAACGTGGCCACCGCCTTGCCGCGTGCGCCGATCAGCGCCAGCGCCGAGCCGAACAGAATGGCGAACAGCAGCACCTGCAGCACGTCGCCCTTGGCAAAGGCATCGACCACCGTGGTCGGGATCAGCTTCATCAGGAACTCGACCGTGCCGCCGCCGGTGAGCTTGCTGGCGGTGTCGGCATACGCGCTCATCGCCTTCGCGTCGAGCGCTTTCGGGTCCACGTTCATGCCGACGCCGGGCTGGAACCAGAAGGCCAGCAACAGGCCGAGACCGAGCGCGATGGTCGTGACCACCTCGAAGTAGATCAGCGCCTTGATGCCGACGCGGCCCACCCGTTTCAGGTCGCCGGCACCGGCGATGCCGTGCACGACCACGCAAAACACCAGCACCGGAATGATCATCTTGATCAGCTTGATGAAGGAGTCGCCCAGCGGCTTCAGCTTGACGGCGAATTCGGGCACGGCCAGCCCGAGCACGACGCCGAGCACGAGGGCCAATACGACCTGGCCGAACAGGGAACGGAGGAATCGGGGCATGGGGTGTTCTCCATTGGGTTGAGCAAGCCGCCTCTTGGCTACAAACTTGCATACAAGAATGTAGGCAAGGCATCTGCGATTCGGTATGCGGGATTTCCCTCGCTCGCCGAAGCGGCGTGGCGTCGGCCGACAGCTCGCTGCGGATCAGCCCGCAGCGTGTCGCTGGCGGGCCTTTGCGGGGGCGGCGTCGGGCGTGGCTTCATCGGCACCGGGCGTGCGCGCCAGCAGGGCGTCGAGCGCGTCGTAGACCTCCTGGATCGATTGCAGCCCGAGCGATGCTTCCAGTGCCTCGTAGCGCCGCTCGACCAACGGAATCAGCCGTTGCGCGAGCTTGCGGCTTTGCGGCGTGAGCGAGACCCGCACGCGCCGCTGGTCGTGCGCCATGCGCTCGCGGGTGATCAGGCCGGTTTCTTCCATGCGCAACAACACGCCGACGATGCTCGGGCTCGAGATCGAGCAGGCCTCGCACAGCTGGCGCGGCTCGAGCGGGCCTTGTTCGACGAGCTCGCGCAGCACGCGCCACTGCTGCTCGGTCAGGCCCGCCTCGGCGAGCAAGGGCCTGAAATGCGCCATCAGCGTTTCACGCGCACGCAGCAACAGGTGGGGCAGGTTGCGGTGGCGCAGCGCGGCAGGCTGGGCGGTTCGAGGTTTGCTCACATCTCAGTGTAAAGGCGATGGCCGGTGTTTTCGCACTCGGTGAAACTACCGAGTGATCAAAACGGCTCCTGGCTTGCATTACTCATGTGTGAGTGATTAAATTGCGACATGCACAACCCGCTTCGCCGAGGCACCGTCTACGGCACGCTGCTCAATCACCACGACGCGCTCGCCGCGCTGGGTGCCGCCGTGAACGAGCCGCCCTACAAGGCGCCGCCGAAAGCTCCGGTGCTCTACATCAAGCCGCGCAACACCTGGGTCGCTGCGGGCGAGGCCGTCGTCGTGCCCTGGGGAGTGGATGAGCTCGAAGTCGGCGCCACGCTCGGCCTCGTGATCGGGCGCACGGCCTGCTGCGTGCGCGAGGCCGAGGCGTTGTCGTTCGTGGCGGGCTACGTGATCGTGAATGACGTGAGCGTTCCGCACGCCTCGTACTACCGGCCTTCGCTGCGCTTCAAGGCACGCGACACTTTCTGCCCCATCGGCGCCTTCGTGACGCGCGAGGCGGTGGGTTCGCCCGATGCCTTGCGCATCGCGGTCGTGGTCGACGGCGAGACCGTGCACCGCTGCAGCACAGCGGGGCTGATCCGCCCGGTGGCGCGCCTGCTCGCCGAAGTCAGCGAGTTCATGACGCTGCTGCCCGGCGACGTGCTCTCGGTCGGGGTGGCTGCCGGTGCGCCGCGCGCACGGGCCGGGCAGCGTGTCGGCATCACCGTCGAAGGCTTGGGCACGCTCGACAATCCCTTCGTTGCCGAAGGGCGGCCGGCATGACACGCAGCGCGCGGGTCGCTTTCGGCGGCGCCATTCATGCGGCGGTGCCGCACGCTGCCGGCCTGCGGCTGGCCGACGGCCGCGTGCTCACCGAAGAGCAGGTCGTGTGGCTGCCGCCGGTCGAGGTCGGCACCATCATCGCGCTCGGCATCAACTACGCCGATCGTCAGTTCTTTCGCCAGCTCCTTGGCGTGGTCGGCGTAGTTG
>JANYFX010000490.1 GCA_025359585.1 Rhizobacter sp.
CCTTCGCCGTCGAGTTCACCGATGCCGCGCCGCATCTCCGGCCCGACCTGAATGCGGGCCACATCACCGAGCCGCACCGACACGCCGGCCGCCGTGCTGGAGAGCGGCACCTTGCGGAAGTCGGCGAGCGATTGCAGGTAACCCGAAGCGCGCACCACGTACTCGGCCTCGCCGAGTTCGAGCACCGAGCCGCCGGCCTCCTGGTTCGACTTCTGGATCGCTTCGACGACCTTCGTGTGCGCGATGCCGTAGGCCGCTAGCTTGTCCGGGTCGAGCACGATCTGGTACTGGCGCACCATGCCGCCGACCGACGCGACCTCGGCCACGTCGGGCACGGTCTTCAGCTCGTACTTCAGAAACCAGTCCTGCAGTGCGCGCAACTGCCCTGCGTCTTGTGTTCCGCTGCGGTCGATGAGCGCGTACTGGTAGATCCAGCCGACGCCGGTGGCGTCCGGGCCCAGCGTGGCCTTCGCGTTGGCGGGCAAACGCGCCTGCACCTGGTTCAGATACTCCAGCACGCGCGAGCGCGCCCAGTACAGGTCGGTGCCGTCTTCGAACAGCACGTAGACGAAGCTGTCGCCGAAGAAGGAATAACCACGCACGGTCTTCGCGCCCGGCACCGAGAGCATCGTCGTCGTCAACGGGTACGTGACCTGGTTCTCGACGATGCGCGGTGCCTGGCCGGGGTAGGTGGTGCGGATGATCACCTGCACGTCCGACAAGTCGGGCAGCGCGTCGAGGGGTGTTTTCAGCACCGAATACACGCCCCACGCGCTGAGCATGAGCGTGGCCAGCAGCACCAGAAAACGGTTGACGACAGCCCAGCGGATCAGCCGCGCGATCATGGCTTGCTCCCCGCCGCTGGCGTGTCGTTCAGGCGCGCTTCGACACCCTTCAGGCTGGCCTCGGAGTCGATCAGGAACTGCGACGACACGACCACCCGCTGGCCCGGCTTCAGGCCGCGCTTGATCTCGGTCTGCCCACCGCTTTCGATGCCGGTCTCGACATCGACCGGCACGAAGCGTCCGTTGTCTTCGGCCAGCATCACGACGCTGCGCTTGCCGGTCTGGATCACCGCTTCGGTGGGAATCAACAAGGCTTTGTCGATGCGTGGATCGATGAACTGCATCTGCACGAACAGCCCCGGCACCAGCAAGCCGCTCGGGTTGGCCAGTTCAACGCGGGCTTTCAGCGTGCGGGTGGTCGCATTGACCTCGGGCAGCACCGCCTGCAGCTTGCCTTCAAACACCGCGCCCGGCGCGGCTGTGCTGCGGGCCTGCACCTTCGCGCCCACGCGCAGCAAGGCCGCCTGGCTCTCGGGTACTTCGGCGTTGGCCCACACGGTGGCGAGGCCGTTGATGCGGAACAGCGTGGCCCCGGCCGTCACCGTCATGCCCTCACGCGCCAGCAGTTCGGTGACCACGCCGCCGATCGGTGCGGTAAGCGTGAAGCGCGCCTGAGTCTGGCCGCTGCGCTCGACGAGTGCGATCTGGGCTTCGCTCATGCCGGCCTGGCGCATGCGCTGGCGCGCGCCATCGACCAGCGTGGCCAGCTCGGTCCCCTGCAAGCGGCGCACCGACAGGAACTCTTCCTGCGCGGCGACCCAGTCCGGCACGTAGAGCTCGGCCAGCGGCTGGCCCTTGGCCACGCGGTCGAGCGTGGCGCGCACGTGCAGGCGCTCCACGAAGCCGGTCGCACGCGCTTGCACGGTGGCCTGGTCGCGTTCGTTGAAAGCGATGTTGCCAACGGCCGAGAGCTGCGGCGCGAGCACGCCTTCGGTCACGAGCGCCGTGCGCACGCCGAGGTTCTGCTGGGTGCGCGGGCTGACCGTGACCTGGCTGCCGTCGGCGTCAAGGTCGGCGTAGACCGGCACCAGCATCATGTCCATGAACGGCGACTTGGCCGGCTTGTCGAACTTGCTCGCAGGCGCCATCGGGTCGTGGTAGTACAGCACCCGTTTGCCGGTCACCGGGTCGAGGTCTCCGGCCTTGATGTTCGATGCGATGTGTCGGCGTGTGGCTTCTTCGCCTTGCGCGACGCTCATCGGCGCGCTCCCGGTGGGCGGCGCCGAGGCCATGGCGGCCGTGGGTGTGACGGGTGTGGCCGCCATGCCCATGCCGCGTTGCATGCCGAGCGTGTAGACGGCGTAGGCGGCGCCGCCGAGGGCGGTGGCTGCGGCCACGCCGACGATGAGAGTCTTGATGTTCATGAGGTGTTCCTTGCCCGAAGCTCAGGGGCGAGCCGCGGCACCGCTGCGGTTCGCCGGCGTGAGGTAGTTCAGTTGCGCCCACAGGCGCGCGGTGTCGGCCTCCAAGCGCAGCCGTTCCATGCGCGTGTCGATCTCGGCGCGGCGCGCATCGAAGACGGCCGCGAGGCTCGCGCCACCGCCGCGGTAGGCGGCCAGCGCGGCGCGCACACGTTCGGCGGCGAGCGGCAGCAGCGTCGTGTCGAAGCGCTGCAGACGCGCGCGGTTGCCTTGCCACTCCTGCAGCATCGCGCCGACTTCGGCCACATGTTCGCGCAAGGCATCTTCGCGCTGCGCGTGCAACTGTTCGGCAACCGCCAGCTTCGAGGCCAGCTCGCGGTCTTGGCGGTTCTTCGCGTCCCATTGCAGCGGGATCGAGACGTTGACCGACACCATGTTCGAGTAGCTCGACCCGCGCTGGCTGACCATGAGCTCGGCGCTCCAGTCGGCGTGCTGGTTGGCCTGCGCG
>JANYFX010000508.1 GCA_025359585.1 Rhizobacter sp.
CGACGCGAGCGACGTGAAGTTCAGCTTCGAGCGCGCCAAGGCCGAGGGCTCGACCAACAAGGCCAAGAAAGCGGTATTCGACAACATCAGCCGCATCGAGGCCGTCGACCCGACCACCGTGATCGTGGTGCTGAATCAGGCCGACGGCAACTTCCTGTTCCGCATGGGCGAGAACACCGCCGTGATCCTCGACCCGAAGAGCGCGGCCACCACCGCCACCAAGCCCATCGGTACCGGGCCGTTCAAGTTCGAGGCGTGGGCCAAGGGTGCGTCGGTCACGCTGGTCAAGAACGACGCCTACCGCGGCGCGGCATCGGTGAAGATGAAGAAGGTCACGTTCCGCTTCATCAGCGACGTGGCGGCGCAAGTCGCAGCCTTGATGGCCGGTGATCTCGACGGCATTCCGCGCGGCCTGCTGCCGCAGGATGCGAAGCAGTTCAAGACCGATGCCCGCTTCAGCGTCACGCAAGGTGGCACCGAAGGCAAGACCATCGTCAGCATCAACAACAAGAAAAAGCCCTTCGACGACGTGCGCGTGCGCCGTGCCATCGCTGCGGCGATCGACCGCAAGGCCATCATCGACGGCTCGCAGGACGGCGAGGCCGCCCCGATCGGCAGCCACATGGTCCCCAGCGACGCGGGCTACATCGACCTGACAGGCGTGAACCCCTACAACCCCGAGAAGGCCAAGGCGCTGCTGAAAGAAGCCGGCATCACCACGCCGCTGAACGTGACGCTGACGCTGCCGCCGCCGCCTTACGCCCGCAAGGGCGGCGAGATCGTGGCGGCGCAGCTGGCCAAGGTCGGCATCATCGCGAAGATCGAAAACGTGGAGTGGGCGCAGTGGCTGTCGGGCCCGTTCAAGGGCAACTTCGACCTGACCATCATCAGCCACGTCGAGCCGCTCGACTTCGACCGCTACGCCGACCCGAAGTACTACTGGGGTTACGACTCGAAGGCCTACAACGACCTGCTCGCCAAGTACAACAGCAGCGCCGACACGAAGAGCCGCATGAAGTTCCTGGGCGACATCCAGCGCCAGCTCGCGACCGACTCGGTCAACGCCTACCTGTACCAGCTGCCGCAGTTCGCGGTGGGGAACAAGAAGCTGAAGGGGTTGTGGAGCAGCTCGCCGATTTTTGCGAATGATTTGAGTGCGCTGGCTTGGCAGTGAGCGCATGACGCCGCTTCATGACCTGAGCGCCGTCGAGCTGCTCGCGGCCTACCGCAGCAAGGCGCTGTCGCCGGTCGAGGTGACCCGCTCGGTGCTGGCCCACATGCACAAGTGGGAGCCCCACCTGCACGCCACCTGGGCGCTCGAAGGCAATGAAGCGCTGGCGCAAGCCGGGGGTCACAGGGAAGGGGTCAGGTCTCTCTTATCCCCTCATCGCGCACGGCACTCTCGTGCGCCGCAATCAACCGACTGACATGCGAAACCGACAGCCCAGCCTGTTGCGCCAACGCGGTCATGGTCGACCTACACTCGGTGTACGCCATGTGAAGCGCGTGGCTTCGGCTGCCACATTGCGCCAGGCAGTCCTGCCAGGTGCGCGGGCGGTGGCGCTGCGCTTTCGGGATTTGTTTGTCTGACATGGGTTTCGGCGCGGCCAGCGACTGCATCCGTTCGACAAAAGCTTCGTCCCCCAGAAACACCTGGCCGCGCAATGCATCCTGCCAAAACGACACATCGTTCGTGTCGGTCTCGGTCACCAGCGCGGCGTATCGGCGCGCAGCCCGGAGCCGGTCTCGTGCGCTTGTCGGTGAGTGGCCCAGCAGGTGGCCGTGCAAGCCGTCGCTGTCGAGCCAGTCGGGCGTCGGCGCCGCACCCACGTGCGCCCTGTAACTCGACCACGGCCAATCACCGGCCGCCACCACCATTCCCGCTGCGACCGGATTGCGCTCGACATACCGGCACAGGGCCAGCAGGTAGGCATCTCGATCCACAAGGATGGCCTTGAAGCGGCCCTGAAACAGATGCCCGACCAAGCCGTGGCGGCGGTTGTAGGCCTGGGTGTAGACGCCGTTCAGGTGCCGCATCAGGCGCGACAGATTCGCCTGCCGCGTGTGCAGCACCAGATGGAAGTGGTTGCCCATCAGGCAGTAGGACAACACCTGGGCATCGAAGCGCACCATTGCCTGTCCGACGATGGCGAGTTGCGCCAGCCGGTCAGCGTCATCAAGATAGATCGCCTCGCGGCGGTCACCTCGGGAAGTGACGTGATAGACGGCGCCGGGGAACTCGATGCGAAGGGGGCGGCTCATGTGGGGACCATAGACGGGGCGGAGGAGAAATGCAAGACCTGACCCCATGCCATCGTGACCCCACTACCCGTGACCCCAACCCATGCCGGATTTCACCCATATTCTCGCCGTGGAGTTTCATCGCGGCTCATCTGCATCTTCCTGGTTGTGCAAACTGACGACAACGCCCTCGCCGTACTGCTGCCTAAGCTTTCGTTCCGCCTCCTCCAGGTCGTCGGCGAGCACAGTCGTATGCATTCCCGGCTTGTCAGAATCCAGTTCCCAAATAACAGCTTGATATATTCGTTTGCGTTCTTTCATCGTCGCATCCTTGATCATCGGAAAGGTGCCAGACAAGCTCCGCTATCGCAGAACCCCCCAATGGTCGTTCCGGTACCTCTGAGCAGGTCTGTGACCTGCCCGGGGCGCATCTCCAAAAAGTTATACACCCGAACTCCTGGGAGATTGCCGAATCTCGCCATGTCAGCCTTGAAAAGATCCAAGGCGGGAATCGTTGTCCCTGACGGGGTGCCGTGAACGCCACTAATGATGTTTACGTTTCCCCTGTAGAGCCCACCGTTCACGTACGTCGCGAAGTCGTTTTGCGAAATCTTGCCAACTGAAGTGACCACATCGCCGCCCGCTGAGTTCGCAGCCGAGGAAAATGTTCCGCCATGCGAGCTGAGGCCCCGTACCCCCTGTCCGCCCAGCGCCCCCAGCTCTTTTGCGGCGAATGCTTTTGCTCCGGCAATCAAAGCTCCGGCTTCTCCCAAAGTCGCAATGTTCATCAGCCCGAACGCGGCGCCTGAAAGCGTGTAGAGCGCCGCGTAACCAAACCGTCCACTACGCAAGGCATCCCTTGTTCGGTCTCCGTAGCCTCCAGTCAAAACGGTGTCCGTCACGTCTGTTGCGGTTCTGACGGCAACCGAGCCTACAACTTCGCATGACAGTTGTATCCAGCCGCACTCCCCCATCTTCGATTCAGAGTCGCGGCCATCTGGATCGGTGAACCCGTACGGATTGTTATTCGCGTAGTGATACCGCCCGAAGCTTTTGCCCGTATTCGCATCCGTCGTCACCGGATCAAGGCTCATGAACCTGGCGGCTATGGGATCGTAGTACCTCTGCTGCATGTACACGAGCCCCGTATCCGGATCATTCACATGCCCCGTGAACCCAATCCCGTTCGGGATAGTGCCCGCCGCCGTGTTGCCATAGGCCTCGTACCGCGTACGCCACATCGCGCCCACACAACTGATGCCTGACAGCGTGCCGCCGTTGGGGCAGGTCCACGCAGCAGTCGCCGCAGCCGTGGCCGTGCCTTGCGTCGTGCAGCTCGATCCCGACAGGCTGTATCCCGCCGGGCAGCTGTAGACCGGCGTGCCCGGCGTCGATGCGGTGCTGGACCCGTTGCAACTCGTCCCCGACAAGCTCGTCCCCGCCGGGCAGCTGTAGTTCGCAGTCGCTGCGGTGCTGCTGCCGGTGATGCAACTGCTGCCCGACAGCGTCCCCGAAGAGCAGGTGTAGCTACCAATGCTCGCGGCCTGCGTGGCCGTGCTGATGCAGTTGCTGCCCGACAGCGTACCCGAGGAACAGGTGTAGCTGCCGATGCTTGCGGCCTGCGTGGCCGTGCTGATGCAGTTGCTGCCCGACAGCGTGCCCGACGAGCAGGTGTAGCTGCCGATGCTCGCTGCCTGCGTTGCCGTGCTGATGCAGTTGCTGCCCGACAAGCTGCCGCCCGATGGGCACGAATAGAGCTTCACCGGCCCGATCACGCACTGCATGATCTTGTTGTTGTTGATCAAGGGCGTTGCAACAAGCGGCAGGCCCATCGAGGCGGCGATGCTCTGGCATTGCACCGCCGGGTTGTCGGGCGGCGGGTAGTCCGAAACCAGCACGTTCTGCGT
>JANYFX010000546.1 GCA_025359585.1 Rhizobacter sp.
GTCCGAAGTGGCATTGGCCGTACGCACCTTGGTGACGAGCTTATCGAGCAGCTCAAGCCGCTGCTCGGTGAGCGTCAACGTGCCGGTGATGTTCCTGGCCAGGCGAACTTGCCGTTGTTTAGACGCCTTCCAGGGAGGCACACGCCGATGCCATCGTGCACGAGCACCTTCATGTGGATGTCTCGCCGGTTGGCGAAGAGGTACCTGAGTTCAAGCTGCGCGTTGAAGGCAGGCGGGACTACCATTCACGCACCATGAACCGCGAACTGCTCGCCACTGCCGCCCCGAAGTGGATCGAGATCCAGAACTTCCCGGCGGAATCCACGCACCGCATGCTGGCCATGTGGATCGGCGCGGTCATTGACGCGATCGGTGCTGATCACGACGAGCCGGACACATGGGAGGTGCTGTATCTCTCCTACGCACTGAACGCGCTTGCGAAGGGTATGCACTACGCCGCGCTCACATTCTCGCAAATGGTTCTGATCGAGACTTCTATGCACCGTGCGCCGATCCTGGACCCCGACGGGCCGCGGCCGGTGAAGCTGTCCGAGCTACAGCATGCGTGCGAGTTGCTGGCGATGCGGAAGCCGTAGCCCTTTACGCGGGCGCAGCATCAAACAATTCGATGGCAGGCAGCTGCACCAGCGCTTTCGCTTCCTCGAGACTTCCCGTCAACCACACGTCGACGTCGCCGAGTGCGATGGGGATTACGGATCGCTTGTCTTGCATCTCCGGCGGGCGCTTCGGATCCGGCCGGTGCATGCGGTTCATCATCGGGTGGTCGTCGGCGTTGATCGTGAGCATGGTGTAGCTCTCGTGGATCTCGCCTGATTCCTTGTCGGTCCAAGTGTTCCAAAGCCCGGCCAGGCCCCAGAGCTCGCCATCGGCTCGGCGAAAGCGCCGGGGCATGTGCTTGCCGGTTTCCCAGTTCGGCTCGAAGAACGATTCGGCCGGGATGATGCAGCGCTGGCCGCGGGCCCACGGGTGCTTGTAGGAGGCCTTGTCGGCCAGCTCTTCCGAGCGCGCATTGCATGTCGCGTACGTCAACGTCGGCGTCTTGGAGAACCACGGAATCAGACCCCAGGTGCCGACGACGAGTTCGCGCTCGGTCGAGTCGCGAGCTGTGCGGATGAACGGGCCGGGCCGCTTGGGGAAGACCTCGCTCATGCGCCAGATGTTGCGGGCTCCGATGTGCCACACGCGCTCTATGGCGGCGTCTTCTGGCGAAACGTAGCGGGTGCACATGCGGCAACTCTACTGCCGGCGCGCCTGGCGCCACTGCCAAGGCGCGATCGGCCCCGCGTCCTGCCAGAGCCCTCGTCTCGCAGCCCGGGCGCCTTCCTGCTCGTCGTACAGCCGGCGATCCGTGGCGTACCGATCGAACACCCAAGCCATGCCGGCGCGCACCTGCCCAGAGTTCGCATCGGCACCGTCGCAAGTTACCCTGGCGACTGTGCGCCCGTAGCGGTCAACTCCGCCGCCGGCGCTGACTGGCAGGATGGCAGCCGACTTGCCGAAGCACAGATCCGACAGGTGCTGCCGAGATCGGCCGCCGAAGGGCTGCGCCTTCTCTGGCGCGTCGATCTCTGACAACCGCACTTTGAGCGTCGCGGCCGGCCGATCGACCTGAGCCTCGCAACGCGCCGTGACTGTGTCGCCGTCGCTGATGCCCACGATCACGCACAGCAGAAGCGCGATCGTCATCGGACGCGGCAGCTCGCGAGCAGGTGCAGAATTTTCATCTACCCACTCTAGCTGCTGCCGGAGGCTCACACTGTGAGCGACTTCGCACAGAAGCTCGGTTCATTGCGACCGGAAGAACCGATGAAGAGCGTTGAATAGTGGCGACGGATGACCTGGGACCTGTCCGGAAGGAAGATGACGGCCACCCGCCACCACATGGACGAAGAAACGGCCTCGGCACGCCACCTTGAGGCGGTCAAGGTAGCTGGCTCGATGGTGCTACGCCAAGTCTGCGAAACGGGGGACGAGATTCACGCCCAGGTGCTCACCCACCAGGCGAGGTGCTCGTCCAGTTCGCGCCACTGTGCCTGGGCTCGCTGCAGGGTCAACCCCGCGAGCGCGCCGAGCTCGTTGGTCGCGTCCTCGAGCACCTCACTCAGCACTGCCTGCAATTCGCGTGGGCCATGCGGGAACACGAGCCCGAACTCTGCCAGCAGCCCACGGATGCGGTTGATGCACGCGGTACGGTCTTCCTTGAGTCCTTCGCGCAGCCGGTGCACGCACAGCATGCTCTACTGATCGATGGACTTGACCGGGATGAAGCGCATGTTCGGGCGCGAGGCGGCCTCGCAGATCGCGGCCTCGCCGTTGGCGTCGTTCTTGCCGCTGGCACCCTGGCTGCGGTAGCGCTCGAC
>JANYFX010000574.1 GCA_025359585.1 Rhizobacter sp.
GCAGGTGGCGAGGTACTTCTCCCACGCCCACTTGTACTTGAACGGGACCAACTGGTTGACGTCGGTGCGGCCGTTGATGATGCGCTTGTCGGATGCCTTCACGCGCTGCGTGGACGGCGGCGTGGTGACTTGCGCGGCTGCCGACGCGAGTGCAGACGCGGCGGTCAATGAAGCGATCGGTGCAGTGGCCGCAGACAGCATTGACACGGTGTTCTGCGCGAGGTCTGGTGCAGTGCTGGATGCAGTGATAAGCGCGGACAGCGAGGGCTGCGCGAGGCTCGCGGTATGGCGTGTCGGGTGCTTGACTTCTTCTTCCCAAACCAACATGGTGAATGGATCCTTCTGCGGTGCGAATTATGAGAGTGTTGTGCGATAACCCAAAGCACTTATTGACATGCAGCCGCGTTGCGTGTTGCGGCTGTGCATCGGCTTCAGCTGCTGTGCCACGCGCTCACTGACATGCTTCGCAATCGGGGTTGTCGATCGCACAGAACTTCACGTCGGATGCGGGCTCGACAGAGCTCAGCGTCATCGATGCATCTAGGCTCGATGCGGACGATGCAGTTGCCGCGCCGCTACCACTCGACACCGCGTTCATGTTGCCCGCCTTCACCGTCGACTTCTCGGCTTGCGTGGCCGAGTGCGTGCGCAGGTAGTAGGTGGTTTTCAGACCGCGCAGCCATGCGAGCTTGTAGGTTTCGTCGAGCTTCTTGCCCGACGCGCCGGCCATGTAGATGTTGAGCGACTGCGCCTGGTCGATCCACTTCTGACGGCGTGCTGCGGCTTCCACGAGCCACTGCGTTTCGATCTCGAACGCGGTGGCGTAGAGCGACTTCAACTCCTCGGGCACGCGGTCGATGCGGCGCAGCGAACCGTCGAAGTGCTTGAGGTCCATGAGCATCACGTCGTCCCAGAGGCCGAGCTTCTTCAGGTCGCGAACGAGGTACTCGTTGACGACCGTGAACTCGCCCGACAGGTTCGACTTGACCGACAGGTTGCCGAAGGTCGGCTCGATCGACGCGCTGACGCCAATGATGTTCGAGATGGTTGCGGTCGGTGCGATCGCCACGCAGTTCGAGTTGCGCATGCCGTGCTGGCCAATGCGTGCGCGCAGCAGGTTCCAGTCGAGTGTGGTGCTGCGGTCGACTTCAACGTAGCCACCGCGCGCTTGCGCGAGCAGGTCGAGCGAGTCGATCGGCAGGATGCCGCGGTCCCACAGCGAGCCCTTGTAGCTGGAGTAGCGGCCGCGCTCTGCGGCGAGTTCGGTCGAGGCCCAGTACGCCTGGTAGCACACGGCTTCCATCGACTGGTCGGCAAACTCCACGGCCGCTTGCGACGCATAGGGCACGCCCAGTTCGTAGAGCGCGTCCTGGAAGCCCATGATCCCGAGGCCCACCGGGCGGTGCCGCAGGTTCGAGTCGCGCGCCTTCTTCACCGCGTAGTAGTTGATGTCGATCACGTTGTCGAGCATGCGCATCGCGGTCGAGATCGTGCGCTTCAGTTTGTCGTGGTCGATCACCACGGTGCCTTCGGCGTCGCGCTTCAAGTGGTGCACGAGGTTGACTGAGCCGAGGTTGCATACCGCGATCTCGGTCTCACTGGTGTTCAGCGTGATTTCGGTACACAGGTTGCTCGAATGCACCACGCCCACGTGCTGCTGCGGCGAGCGCACGTTGCAGGCGTCCTTGAAGGTGATCCAGGGGTGGCCGGTCTCGAACAGCATCGACAGCATCTTGCGCCACAGGTCGCGCGCCGGCGTCTTCTTGAAGAGCTTGATCTCGCCACGCTCGCACTTGTCTTCATAGGCGGTGTAGGCCACTTCGAAGGCCTTGCCGAACTTGTCGTGCAGATCGGGGCAGGTGCTCGGCGAGAACAGCGTCCAGTCGGTGCCGTCCATCACACGCTTCATGAACAGGTCGGGGATCCAGTTCGCGGTGTTCATGTCGTGCGTGCGGCGGCGGTCATCGCCGGTGTTCTTGCGCAGCTCCAGGAACTCTTCGATGTCGAGGTGCCAGCTTTCCAGGTAGGCACAGACCGCGCCCTTGCGCTTGCCACCCTGGTTGACCGCCACGGCCGTGTCGTTGACGACCTTGAGGAACGGCACCACACCCTGGCTCTTGCCGTTGGTGCCCTTGATGTGGCTGCCCAGCGCACGCACGTTGGTCCAGTCGTTGCCCAGGCCGCCGGCGAACTTGCTCAGCAGCGCGTTTTCCTTCAGCGCTTCGTAAATGCCGTCGAGGTCATCGGCCACAGTCGTGAGGTAGCAGCTCGACAGCTGCGAACGCCTCGTGCCGGCATTGAAGAGCGTTGGCGTGCTGCTCATGAAATCGAAGCTCGACAGCACCTCGTAGAACTCGATCGCACGCGCTTCGCGGTCGATCTCGTTCAGTGCCAGGCCCATCGCCACGCGCATGTAGAACGCTTGCGGCAACTCGATGCGCGCCTCTTCGATGTGCAGGAAGTAGCGGTCGTACAGCGTTTGCAAACCGAGGTAGTCGAACTGCAGGTCGCGATCGGCCTTCAGCGCCGCACCCAGGCGCGCCAGGTCGAACTGCAACAGCTTTTCGTCCAGCAATTCGGCGCGTACGCCCTTCTGGATGTAGCCGGGAAAGTAATCGACATAGCGCGCGTGCATGTCGGCGTGCAGCACTTCTTCTCCAAAGATCTCGCGGCGGATGGTGTGCAGCAGCAGGCGCGCGGTGGCACGCGTGTAGCCAGGGTCTTTTTCGATCAAGGTGCGCGCGGCCAGGATGGACGCCTTGTGCACTTCGTCGATCGGAACGCCGTCGTACAGATTTCGCTTCGTCTCCGCCAGGATCGGATCCGGCTTGACGTCCGCACCCAAGCCAGCGCAGGCCGAGTCGATCAGTGTTTTCAGGTGAGCCAGATCGAGCGGCACACGCTGACCACGATCGATCACGGTCAATGTCGGCTCGACCGGCACGGCCGGCTGCCCCTGTCTGGAGCGCTCTTGCGAACGGCGCTCGCGGTAGAGCACGTAGGCCCGCGCCACTTCATGGTGGCCGCCGCGCATCAGGCCGAGCTCTACGTGGTCCTGCACGTCTTCGATGTGGAAGGTGCCACCACCGGGACGCGAACGCAGCAGCGCCCGCACCACCGATTCGGTCAGGCCGTCGACCGTCTCGCGCACGCTGGCCGAGGCCGCGCCCTGAGTGCCGTGAACCGCAAGGAAGGCTTTCATCAGCGCCACAGCGATCTTGTTCGGCTCGAACGACACCACCGCGCCATTGCGGCGAATGATCTGATACCCCTGATAGACCGAAGCGACAGGGTTTGCAGCGGCCATCGGGCGAAGCGCAGCGGCAGTGGACGAGATCGCGGTAGAAACAGTTTGCATGGATGCCCTCTTGGGTTTGGTGTCGCCGCCGAGGCGGGCTTGATTTGTTCTTCTTTTCGCGCCTTGTTTACGGGCGAAAAACTGTGAGCAGCCGGCCAGTGAAACGACGCTCCCGCGGCCGTTTCAGCGCGCGACCCCCATCCTGATCGAGACCGCACCGAACGCCACCTCGCAGGGCGGGGCCACGTCTTTCGGGCAGTCCGGTCGAGCTCATGGGATGGGCTTTTGGCACAGCGTTGAAGGGCTGAAGGATAACACGGTCACACACTATATCTGGGGTCTGACGGCTCAACAAGCACTAGCTGTAGCGTATGAACCCTGATGCGAAGCGCGCCACAAATTGTGAAAAATTTGACCTTTGACGGCCCGCCGCAAGCTCAGCGCATGGCGACCACAGCGTCGGGGAAACGCTCCGCAGGCCAAGCCAGCCCGGCCACCAGTCGGGGCCAGTCGAAGCACGGCCCGGGGTCTTGTTTGCGGCCGGGGGCCACGTGCTCGTGCCCCGCAAGCGCAGTGATCGGATAGCGCCGGGCAACGGCCTTGACGAGCCTCGTCAAGGCCGCGTATTGCGGTGGCTCGAACACCCGACCTTCCAAGCCCTCGAGCTCGATGCCGACCGAAAAATCGTTGCAGTCGGTGCGGCCTCGCCAGGCCGACGCGCCAGCGTGCCAAGCCCTGTCGTCACACGAAACGAACTGCAACAGTTCACCGTCCCGGCGCACCAGAAAGTGCGACGAGACCTGCATGCCACGAATCGTTGCGTAATAAGGGTGTGCGTCCCAGTCGAGCCGGTTCGTGAAGAGGCGTTCGATCGCGTCGCCACCGTACTCGCCCGGCGGCAGGCTGATCGAATGAAGCAGCACCAGATCGATCGGCACTCCCGCAGGGCGCGCGCCGAAGTTCGGTGATTCGCAGCGGCGCGCCTTGTGCCACCAGCCTGCGTTCCAGCCCATCCCGCTCACTCGCGTTCGGAGCCGCCGGCGTCGCCGCCCACGTTGACGTTCAGGCGCGCCATGCGGTAGCGCATCTGGCGCAGCGACAAACCCAGCCCGGCACCGGCAGCCGTTCGGTTGAAGCGGTGCTGTTCGAGCGCACGAACCAGAATGTCGCGTTCGACGTTGTCGAGGTAGGCGGCCAGGTCGTGCGGCAGAGGCTCCTCGATCGGCACCATCGGTGCCAGCGCGCGGGTGGCCTGCAGCACATCGGCATCGGTCTGGCCCATGATCCTTTCGAGTTCGTGCGCCGCGGTGTCGGTGAACACCGTCTCGGGCAAGCCCAGGTCGTAGACATCGATGACCTCGCCGCCCGACAGCGCCACCGCGCGGTGCAGCAGGTTCTCGAGCTCGCGCACGTTGCCTGGGAACGAATAGCGCTCCAGATGCACCAGCGCTTCGCGCGTCAGCCGCGCCGGCGTCGAGACACCGGCGTCTTTGGCGATGCGCTCCAGCACACGTTCGCTGATGGCCACCAGATCTTCGAGCCGCTCGCGCAAGGGCGGCACGCGAATCTGGATCACGTTCAGGCGGTAATAAAGATCTTGGCGAAACTGCCCGGCCTGCACTTCGGCGGCCAGGTCTTTGTGGGTGGCGCTGAGCAAGCGCACGTTGACCGGCACTTCGCTGACCGCGCCCACCGGCCGCACCGAGCGCTCCTGGATCGCGCGCAGCAACTTCGACTGCATCGGCAAAGGCAGGTCACCGATCTCGTCGAGGAACAAGGTGCCGCCATTGGCCGCCTGAAAGAAGCCGGCGCGGTCTTCCATCGCGCCGGTGAACGCGCCCCTGCGATAACCGAAGAACTCGGCTTCGAGCAGCTGCTCGGGGATCGCGCTGCAGTTCACCGCGATGAAGGGCTGCCCTGCCCGCACGCTTACTTCGTGGATCGAGCGCGCGACCAGTTCCTTGCCCGTGCCCGATTCGCCGTTTACCAGCACCGGCGCCATGCTGCGCGCAACCTTGTCGACCAGCGAGCGCACCTGCTGCATCGCCGCCGATTGACCGGCCATGCGGTTCAGCGCCTGGCTCACCGGCGCGGCCGGCGCCGGTGCGGCCACAACCGGTCGCGGCGCGGCCACAACGGCCGGCTTGCCACTTTCGGATGGCAAGCTGGCCGGGTCGATCGTCGGCGTGCCGGGCGATCCCGAACGCCCGAGCGCCGAAGCCACGACCGCGCGGAACTGCTTCAGATCGACCGGCTTGGTCAGGTAGTCATACGCGCCGGCCTTCAGCGCCTCGACCGCGTTCTCGGCCGAGCCGTAGGCGGTGATCACGATCGTCTTCTCGCGCCGGCCGCTCTCTTCCAACCAGCGCAGCACGTCCAGGCCGGTGCCGTCGGGCAGGCGCATGTCGGTGATCACGGCGCTGTAGGTGCGGTCTTTCAGATGCAGCAAGGCATCCTGCACCGTGCCGGCAGTTTCGATGTCGTAACCCTCGCGCAGCAGCGTGAGCTCGTAGAGCGTGCGCAGATCGGGCTCGTCGTCGACGACCAGCAGGCTGAAATGCGAAGGGTTGGTCATGAGGTGAGGTGAAGTCGACCGTCGCCCTGGCCCAGTGCCTTGCGTTGCATGTCGACGAAGAATTCGTTGCGTTGGCCCACGCCCTCGGCGCGAAGCCGGTAATCGATGGTGGCGCCATAGCGCTCACACAGCTCGCGGCAAATATACAGGCCCAGGCCCGTGCCTCGGCTGCGCGTGGAGAAAAACGGCTCGAACAAATAGGGCTCCACGTCCGGCGGGATCGGCGCACCATCGCTCGCCAGGCTCAGAAACGCCTGCGACTCGTGGCGCGAATCGAGTCGCAGCTGGATCGCGCCGCGCGCGCGGCTCGCGTGGCGGTAGGCGTTGTCGAGCAGGTTCACGAGCACGCGGCGCAGGTGTTCGGCGTCGAACATCACGCCCAGCGGCTCGCTCGGCAGTTGCACCTGCAGCACGCTCTGCTCGCCGAGCACGACGCCGGTCGCGCGCGCCCACTCGCTGCACACCGACGCGACCTGCGCGGTCGCGTCGATCACGCCGACATCGGGCACCGCGCCGGGCGCGACCTCCATCACGTCGTCGACGATGCGCTTCAAGCGCTCGACGTTGTCGCTCACCATGCGCATCAGCTGGCGCTGCGCCGGGTCGGTCGCGTCCTCGGCGAGCAGCGCGTTGGCCTGCGAGATCGCGGCGAGCGGGTTGCGAATCTCGTGCGCGATGCCCGCCGAAACGCGGCCCATCGCCGCGAGCTTCTCTTGCCGGCTGCGCGCCTGCATGTTGCGCACGTCTTCGAGGAACAGCACGCAGAACTCCTCGACGGCCTGCGGCTCGCGCTTGCGCGTGAAGCGCACCCGCGCGCGCAGGGTGCGCTGTGCGCCCAGCGAACTGACCGAGCCGGTCTCGAACTGCAGCACCACATCGCGCCCGGCCTCGGGCCACGAGGCTTCGCCGAACGCACGCTCGACGGTCTTGATGAGTGCATCCCAGGCCTGCACGCCGCGCAACTGGAACGGTGCGGG
>JANYFX010000591.1 GCA_025359585.1 Rhizobacter sp.
GCGCCGAGCTGCTCGACAAGATCAATTCCAACCCGGCCTCGCGCATCGTCGCCCTCGGCTGGATGGATGCCGGCGTGCGCAACGTGTATGGCAAGAAGGCGGCGGCGACGCCGGCCGATCTGAAGGGCCAGAAGATCCGCATGATGGGCAACCCGATCTTCGTGGAGACCATGAACGCGATGGGCGGCAGCGGCGTGGCGATGGGTTTCAACGAGCTCTACAGCGCACTCGAAACCGGCGTGGTCGACGGTGCCGAAAACAACCCGCCCACGCTGCTGGCGCAAAACCATTACCTCGTCAGCAAGGTCTACAGCCTGACCGGGCACCTGATCATTCCGGAGATCTTCATCTTCTCCAAGCGCACCTGGGACGGCCTGTCGCCGGAAGACCAGGCCTTGCTGAAAAAGCTCTCGCGCGAAACGCAGTTCGCCGAACGCAAGCTGTGGGACGAAAAGACCGCCACCGCGGAAGGCGACCTCAAGGCCAAGGGCGTGAGCTTCCTGCCCGCCGACAAGGCGGCGTTCTTCAAGGCCACCCAGCCGATCCGCGACAAGTACGGCGTGAAGTACGCCGCGCTGCTCAAGCGCATCGAAGAAACCAAGTGACACGCACACCGCGGCCCGGAGCGCGCAGATGAACCTCAAGGCCGCGTACAGGCTGGCGATGGAGCGCCTGTATCTGGCCTGCATCGTCGTGTCGGCCACGGCCTTGGTGCTGATCACGCTGGTCATTCCCTACGGCGTGTTCATGCGCTACGTGATGAACTCGGCGGCGAGCTGGCCCGAGCCGTTTTCGGTCCTGGCGATGGTGCTGTTTTCTTTCGTCGGTGGCGCGGCCGCGTACCGGGCCAACGTGCACATCTGCGTGCAGATGCTGACCGACGCGGTGCGCCCTTCGGTGCGTGGCTGGCTGCTCAAGGCCGCCGACGTGGCGATGGTCGCGATGGCCTTGTTCATGCTGGTCTTCGGCACGCAGCTGGTGCGGGTCACGTGGGGCCAGACCATCGGCGAGTTCCCGAGCCTGTCGGTCGGCGTGACCTACCTGCCGATTCCGCTCGGTGGCCTGTTCACGCTGCTGTTCATCGTCGAGCGGCTCTGGCTCGGCGCGCCCCCGCCGGGCTCGGTGATGTACCGCGACCAGCCGCTGGCCGAGTGAACGAGTGGCCGACCATGGTTGAAGTCCTGATCCTGCTCGGCTCCTTCATCCTGCTGTGCATGATCGGCATGCCGGTTGCCTACACGCTGGGGCTGGCCGCGATCCTCGGCTCGCTCTGGATCGACGTGCCGCTCGAAGCAGTGATGATCCAGATCTCGAGCGGCGTCAACAGCTTCTCGCTGCTGGCGATCCCGTTCTTCGTGCTCGCCGGCGCGATCATGGCCGAAGGCGGCATGGCGGTGCGGCTGGTGAACCTGGCGCGCATCTTCGTCGGCGCGGTGCGTGGCGGGCTGGCGCTGGTCAACGTGATCGCGTCGACCTTCTTCAGCGGCGTCTCGGGCTCGTCGGTGGCCGACACCGCGTCGATCGGCTCGGTGTTGATTCCGCAGATGGTCAAGCAGGGCTACCCGAAGGTCTTCGCCACCAACGTGACGATCTGCGGCTCGGTGCAGGCGGTGTTGATCCCGCCTTCGCACAACGCGGTGCTCTATTCGCTGGCCGCCGGCGGCACGATCTCGGTGGCCCAGTTGTTCCTCGCCGGCTTCCTGCCCGGCTTGCTGTTCGGTGCGTGTGTGATGGGGCTGTGCCTGATCCTTTCGTACCGCCGCGGCTACCCCAAGGGCGAGCCCGTCAGCCTGCGCCAGGCCGGCAAGATCGCGGTCGATGCGCTGTGGGGCCTGGTCACGGTCGTCATCATCCTCGGCGGCATTCTGAGCGGCGTGTTCACACCGACCGAATCGGCGGCCGTAGCCTGCCTGTACGCCTTCGTCGTCACGATGTTCATCTACCGTGACTACCGCTGGCGCGAGCTGCCGATGCTGCTGCACCGCGTCACGAAGATGGTGGCGATGGTGATGATGCTGATCGGCTTTTCGGCCGCCTTCGGCTACATGATGGCCTTGATGCAGGTGCCGGCCAAGGCGACCTACTTTTTCGTCAGCGTCGCCAGCAACAAGTACGAGTTGCTGCTAATGATCAACATCCTGCTGATCGCCCTGGGCACCTTCATGGACATGGCGCCGATGATCCTGATCTGCACGCCGATCCTGCTGCCGGTGATCCTGAAGTTCGGCATCGACCCGGTTCACTTCGGCATGATCCTGCTGGTGAATTCCGGCATCGGGCTGATCACGCCGCCGGTCGGGCCGACGCTGTTCGTCGGCTGCGCGATCGGCAAGGTGACGATGGAAGAAGTCTCGCGCGAGCTCTGGCCGTTCTACGCCGCGATGTGCGCGGCGCTGATGATCGTGACCTACGTGCCGGCGCTCTCGCTGTGGCTGCCGCAGCTGCTGGCGCGTTAGCCGGCTAGGCCTTCTCGGCGCGCTGTCGCGCGAACCCGACGAACCACTCGACACACGCGGCATTGGCCATCGCGCCCTGCTTGAAGACCTGATCGGCCGGTGTGCCCATCAGCAGCTTCTTCACCGGCAGCTCCATCTTCTTGCCCGACAGCGTGCGCGGCACGGCGCCGACCTGGAAGATCTCGTTCGGCACGTGGCGCGCCGAGAGCGCGGTCTTGATGCTGTTCTTCAGGCGCTTGGTCAATTCGGCGTCGAGCACCAGGCCTTCGCGCAACACGACGAAGAGCGGCATGTAACTCTCGTGCCCAAGGTATTCGAGATCGACGACCAGGCTGTCGAGCACCTCGGGCAGCGCTTCGACCGCGCTGTAGAGCTCGGCCGTGCCCATGCGGATGCCGTGGCGGTTGATGGTCGCGTCGCTGCGGCCGTAGATGATGGCGCCGCCGCGCGGTGTGATGCGGATCCAGTCGCCGTGGCGCCAGACACCGGGGTACATGTCGAAGTAACTCTCCTGGTACCGCTGGTTGCCTTTGTCATGCCAGAAGTACAAGGGCATCGACGGCATAGGCTTCACGCACACCAGTTCGCCCACTTCATCGACCAGCGGCTGGCCCGCTTCGTTCCAGGCCTCGATCGCCGAGCCGAGGCAGCGCACCTGCATCTCGCCGACCACCACTGGCAGCGTCGGCAAACCGCCGACGAACAGGCCGGCCGTGTCGGTGCCACCCGAGATCGCGGTGAGCCAGATGGGTTGGCCGTCGCGCTTCGGCATCTGCTCGTAGACCCACTGGTAAGACTCGACCGAGAGTGGCGAGCCGGTCGAGCCGATCGCACGCAGCTTCGACAGGTCGGCGTGCTTGGCGGGCTCGACGCCGGCCTTCAGGCAGTTCGCGTAGAACGCCGCACCCGCGCCGAAGAACGTGGCGCCGGCCGCGGCCGCGAAGCGCCACAGCGTCGACATGTCGCTCGCGCCGAGGCGCCCGCCGGGGTTGCCGTCGTAGATGCAGATCGTGGTGCCGCCGAGCAGCGCGCCGACCTGCGAATTCCACATGATCCAGCCGGTGGCGCTGTACCAGTGGTAGCGGTCACCGGTGTCGATGCTCGCGCCGACGTTGTTGTGCAGCGCATTGGCCTTCAGCGCTTCGATCATCACGCCGCCGTGCCCGTGCACGATGGGTTTCGGCAAGCCGGTGGTGCCGCTCGAATACACGACCCACATCGGGTGGTCGAAAGGCAGCCAGGCCGGCGCGAAGGCCGCGTCGTGCGAGCCGAGCTCGGCGAAGTCGTGCACGGCGCCCTGCGTCACGGCAAGGCTTGCCGCTTCGTCCTGATACCGCAGCAGCACCACGTCGTGCACGCTCGGCAGCTCGGCCAGCAGACTCTTCAACACATCGAGGCGCTGGTGCGCCACGCCGCCGTAGGTGTAGCCGTCGCACGCGATCAGCACCTTGGGCTCGATCTGGCGGAAGCGGTCGAGCACCGCGACCGGGCCCATGTCGGGCGAGCACACCGACCAGATCGCGCCCAGGCTCGCGCAGGCGAGAAAGGCCACCACCGTCTGCGGAATGTTGGGCAGGAAAGCGCAGACGCGGTCGCCCGGCTGCACGCCCATCTTCTTCAATGCGGCGGCGAGTGAGGCGACCTGGCGGCGCAGTTCGGGCCAGCCGATTTCGAGCAGCTCGCCGCGCTCGAACATCGCTTCGTTGGCGAACACGATCGCCGGGTGGCCGGCGGCGTGCGCCGCGTCGGCATGGCCGAACAGATGCTGCGCGTAGTTCACCTGCGCACCGGGAAACCAGCGCGCTCCGGGCATCACAGCATTCGCCAGCACGGTCTCATGCGGCGTGGGCGACTGCAGCCCGAAGTGGTCCCAGACGGAACCCCAGAACGTTTGCAGGTCGCTGACCGACCAGCGCCAGAGCGCGTCGTAGCCTTCGGTGGTGGACGCGTCGAAATGCAGGCCGCGTTCCTGCGCAAGCCAGCGCAGGTAGTGGGTGATTCTTGGTTCGGGCGTGGCGGTCATGAGGTTCGCTCCGATGCGGCGGTGTCAGTCGAGCTTCGAGGCGCGCAGCGCCATGTCCACGTCCATGAACATCCACAGTTCGCGCCAGAACAGCGGGCGCCGGTAGCCGATCACCCAGGGCTGCGTCAGGTCCACATAGATGCGGTGCGTGTGGTACTTGTAGGGCACGAAGACGGCTTCGAACTTGTCGATTTCCTTGAAGAGCGCGAGCCGCTCGGGGCCGTCGGGCAACTCGTTCATGCGGTCGTAGAGGGCGTCGACCGCATCGAGCTTGAAGCGTGCGAAGTTGGCGCCGCCGGCCTGCGGCCCGTGCAATCGGCTGAGGCCTCCGAACCCATCGGGCGACGTGGCCGAACCGGACAGCGACCACACCATCAGCTTGCCGGCGCGCCCGGCCTTCAGGTTCTCGGCGAACTGCTGAATCCGCAGCCTGACCTTGATGCCGATCGCGCTGAGACTCTTGCGTTTCAGGTCGTCGAGCTGGCGTTGCAACTCGTCGGCCTGCGGGGCCACTTCGAGCACCAGCGGCGAGCCGTCGGGCCGCTCGCGCCAGCCGTCGCCATCGCGGTCGAGGTAGCCGTACACGTCGAGCAGCGCGTTGGCGCGCGCCGGGCTGTACTCGCTGCTGGGGCTGCGGTAGTTCGGGTCGTAGCCGTAGGTGTTGGGCACGACGCCGCTCTGCGCCGCAATGCCCTGGCCGTTGCGCACGAGGCGGATCTCGGCCTGCACGTCGTAGGCCAGGCTGATCGCGCGGCGCAACGCCACCTTCTCGGGCGCCAGGCCACCGACCAGCGGGTCGTCCATGTTGAAGTAGGTGAAGCCGACGTCGGCGTTGACGATGGTGTGCGCGGCGATGCCCTTCTTCTCCAGGTTCGGAGCGAGCTTGGCGTTCGGCACCGCCGCTTTGGCCAGGTCGGGCGGCACCGGGTCGATCAGGTCGATCTGGCCGTTCAGAAAGGCGAGCCAGCGCGGCTGGCTCTGTTCGATCACGCTCACCTCGACGCGGTCGACCATCGGCAGACGCCGGCCCTTGAAGCGCGCCAGCAGGGCCTGGCCTTCGGCGTCGTCGGCATTCGGCTCGGCATCGTAATAACGCTCACGGTACGCGGGGTTGCGCTCGAGCGCGATCAGCGAGCTGCGGCGCCATTGTTTGAGCACGTAAGGCCCGGTGCCGACCGGGTGGGCCATCAGATCGTCACGGTAGCGCTCGATCACCTCGCGCGCCACGGCCCCGAAGCTGCCGCTGTCGGCCAGGCTGTTGAGGAACCGCGGGCGCGGCGCCGCGAGCGAGAAACGCAGGGTGTAGCGGTCGAGCGCTTTCACGCCTTCGACCTCGCGCTCGTAGTCGAACGGGCGCTTGTTCTTGAGCGCATCGACGCGCAGCGCCTCCAGTCCGAGCAGCCCGTCTTCGTTCAGGCTGGTGTACAGCGGGCTCTTCAGCGCCGGGTCATAGAAGCGCTTGAAGGAATAGACAAAGTCCTGCGCCACCAGCTCGCGCTTCTTGCCGCCGAACGCCGGGTCGTCGGCGAAGTAGATGCCGGGCTGGATCCTGACCGTCCAGACCTTGAAGTCGCTCGACACCGCCGGCAAGCCGTCGGCCGTGAGCGGCTTGATCTTGTAGGGCCGCGCGAGGTGGTCGTAGGTGTACAGGCCCTCGAAGATGTGCGCGGTGATCTGGCGCGAATACAGGTCGTTGATCTGTGCCGGATCGAAGCCGCTTTCGGCGCTGCGCAGGCCGAAGCGCAGCACTTTTTGCGCCGGCCCGGCCGGCCCCTCGGCCGCGTGCGTCGGCGGCAGCACGAGCGCCGCGAGCAGCGCGACCCAGCCTGTGCGACGCCAAAGTTTCATCGCGGCGGCCGCAGCGTGTCGTCGATGTCGACGTAGTGCCAGAACTCCTGCCAGAACACCGGGTGGCGGTAGCCGATCAGCTGCGGGTAGCTCATGTCGGTGGACAGCCGGTTGAGCTTGAACTTGTAGGGCATGTAGGCCAGGCCGATCTTCTGCGCCTGCTCGAACAGCGCCAGGCGCTCGGGGCCGTCGGCAATGGCCTGCAGGCGGTCGTAGAGCTTGTCGAATTCCGGCATCTTGAAGCGCGCCATGTTCTGGCCGCCGAATTCGCGGCTGTCGTAGCGCGCCAGTGCGCCGATGGAGTCGGGTGCGTCGGCCGAGCCGCCGACCGACCAGATCGCCAGCTTGCCGGCGCGCGCCGCTTTCAGATTCTCGGGCCACTGCGCGATCTTCGATTCGGTGCGGATGCCGAGCGCCTTCATGTTCTTGCTCATGATCTCCATGATCTTGCGCCGGCGCTGGTCGGCTTCGGTCGCAATGTTCAGCACCAGCGGCGAGCCGTCGGGCATGTCGCGCCAGCCGTCGCCGTCTTTGTCTTTGTACCCAAAGAGGTCGAGCAGGGCCTTGGCGCGGGGCGGGTCGTAGTCGCCAAATTCGCTCTTGAGCTTGGGATCGAAGGCGGAGGTGAAGGGCAGAAGGATCGATTGCGCCACCACCCCCTGGCCGTTGTAGGCGTACGCGATCTCGCCGGCGGTGTCCATGCCGAGGCCGACCGCGCGGCGCAGCGCGACCTTCTCGGCGGTGTAGCCGCCCACGGTCGGGTCTTCCATGTTGAAGATCAGGTAGTTGCTGGCCGGCTCGACGACCTGGTAGCCACGCAGGCCACGCTTGGCAAGGTTCGGCGCCACGCGCCCGCCCGGCATCGCCTGGTTCACGAACTGGTAGCCGACGCGGTAGGCCAGGTCGGCCTCGCCGTTGACGAACGACAGCCAGCGCGGCTGCTCTTCTTCGATCACCGAGATCTCGACCCGGTCGACCATCGGCAGGCGCCGGCCCTTGAAGCGCGCCAGCAATGCCTGGCCTTCGGTGTCGTCGGCGGCGGGCTCGGCGTCGTAGAACATCTCGCGGAAATCGGGGTTGCGCTCGAACGCGATGAACGAGCTGTGTCGCCACTGCACGAGCTTGAACGGGCCGGTGCCGACCGGGTGCTCCTCGGCCTTGTCGCCATAGAACTCGATCACGTCGCGCGCCACGGCGCCCAGGATGTCGCTGTTGGCCAGCGTTTCGATGTACCGCGGACGCGGCTCCTCGAGCTTGATCTGCAAGGTGTAGCGGTCGAGCGCGCGCAGGCCTTCGATCTCGCGGCCGTAGTCGAAGGGCTGTTTCTTGTCGAGCGAAGACTGGCGCAACTCGTTCAGGCCGAGCATCTTGTCGGTCTCGACCGCCGACCAGACCGGGCTCTTGTTGGCCGGGTCGGCGATGCGCTTGAAGGAATACACGTAGTCCTGCGCGACCAGCTCGCGCTTCTTGCCCTTGAACGCCGGATCGCTGGCGAAGTAGATGCCGGGTTTGATCTTGATGGTCCAGACCCGGAAGTCGCTCGACGTCTGCGGCATGCCGTCGGCCGTGAGCGGCTTGATCTTGATCGGCCGCGCCAGGTGGTCGTACTTGTACAGCCCCTCGAAGATGTGCGGCGTGAGCGTGCGCGAGTACAGGTCGTTGACCTTGGCCGGGTCGAGGCTGGTTTCGGCCACCTCGAAGGCGTAGCGCAGCACTTTTTTCGCCGGCGCGGCAGGGGTCTGTGCGGCGGTGCGGGTGGCAGGGGCCAGCGCCAGAACGAAAGCGGCGCCGAGCAGAACGGTTTTCAGGAATCGCATGTCATCTCACTGTGTGCGGCGGGCCAGTTCGGCCGCGTCGATGTCGACGAACTTCCAGAATTCGCGCAGGAACACGTTGCGCTGGTAACCCACGACCCAGGGCTGGGCCAGGTCGGTCCAGATGCGGTGCACGTGGATCTTGTAGGGCACGTAGGCCACCATCAGCGCCTGCGCCTGCGTCATCGCAGCCTGGCGCTCGGGGCCGTTGGGCAGCGCCTTCTGTTTGTCGTAGAGCGCGTTGAAGGCCGGCAGGTCGAAGCGCGAATGGTTGGCCTGGCCCTTGTTCGGGCCGTAGCCGAGGTCGAGAAAACCGATGCCGTCGGGCCCGGCGCTCCAGCCAACGCCCCACATCATCAGCTTGCCGGCGCGCGAGGCCTTCAGGTTCTCGGGCCACTGCGCGATGCGGAACTTGATGCGCACACCGAGCGCGTCCATGTTCTTCTGCCACTGCTCGGCGAGCTGGCGTTTTTCACCGTCGGCCTGGGTCGCGTAGTCGAGCACGAGCGGTGAGCCATCGGGCTGGTCGCGCCAGCCGTCCCCGTCCTTGTCGACATAACCGTAGAGGTCGAGCAAGGCCTTGGCGCGGGCCAGGTTGAACTCGCTCATCTCGCTGCGGAACGCCGGGTCGTAGCCCCAGGTGCCGGGGCCGATCGGGCCTTGCGCAGGCATGGCCTGGCGCTTGCGCACGAGGCGGATCTCCTTGTCGAGGTCGACCGCCAGGCTGATCGCGCGGCGCAGCGCCACCTTCGCCGGCGTGTAGCCGCCGACCACAGGGTCTTCGAGGTTGAAGAGCGACAGCGCCACGTCGGCGCGCGGGTAGCGAACCATCTGGATGCCGACGCGCTTCAGGTTCGGTGCGAGCTGGCCGCCGGGCATCACGCGGTCGGCGAACTCGGCCGGCACTTCTTCGATCAGGTCGTATTCCTTGTTCAGGAACGACAGCCAGCGTGGCTGGTTCTCTTCGATGATGCCGATCTCGACGCGGTCAATCATCGGCAGGCGCCGGCCCTTGAGTTTGGCGGCCGCCGCCTGTGCCACGGGGTTGTCGGCCGGAGCCTCTTCGTCGTAATACTCTTCGCGGTAAGCGGGGTTGCGCTCGAGCACGATGCGCGACGAGCGGCGCCACTCGCCGAGCATGAACGGGCCGGTGCCGACCGGGTGGTCCATGATCTTGTCGCCGTAGGCTTCGACCACTTCGCGCGCGACCGCGCCCACCACCGAGCCGTCGACCATGTCTTCAAGGAACCGCGGGTTCGGTGCGCCGAGCTTCACCTGGAAGCGGTAGCGGTCGAGCGTACGCAGGCCTTCGACCTCACGGTCGTAGTCGAAAGGTTTGCCAGCCTTGATCAGCTCCTGGCGCAGCTCGCTCAAGGCCAGCAGCTTGTCGGTCTCGAAGAAGAACAGGCTCGGGCTCTTCAGCTTCGGGTCATAGTGGCGCTTGATCCCGTAGACGTAGTCGGCCGCGACCAGCTCGCGCTTCTTGCCCTTGAAGACCGGGTCGTCGGTGAAGTAGATGCCGGGCTTGATCGTGAAGGTGAAGGTCTTGAAATCGTCCGAAACCTCGGGCATCGCCGCGGCGGTGTTCGGCCGGGCACGCACCGGGCGGGCGAGGAATTCGAGCTGCAGCGGCGCGTCGAAGATGTTGGCAGCAATGGTGCGCGAGTAGAGGTCGGAGATCTGCGCCGGGTCGAAGCCGCTCTCGGCGACGCGAAAGGCGTATCGCAGCACCTTCAGCGACGCGGCTTTCGCGGGCGGCGAGTCCGCACCCTGAGCGCCCGGCCACAGCCCCAGCGACAGCCCGAGCGCGGCCACGCAGGCACGCAAGACGAACAACGGGCGCGGCGCGGCGCGAACAGGCATCGGGGGCTTTCCTTGTGGGATCACGGCGGGTGACCTCGGCCCCGCCGATGTGGCGGCGGGCCCGGGGTCGATCTCGGCCGGGAGTTTAGGGCCTGCGTGCACCGGCCCGGGGGGCCGGCGGATGCACGATGATCCGGCCGGTGAAGTCTCGTCCATCGCGCGCCGCTGCCCTGAATGTCCTGCTCGACCGGCTGACGCTCTCGGGTGGCCTGCTGGTGTTGCCGCTGTCGCTGCTGCTGTTCGCGCAGTGGCCGTTGCGCGACCTGGTGGGCGCCGGCTCGCGCCCGGCCAACGACCTGGCGCAATGGCTGTTCGCGCTGTACGTGGCGCTGGCGCTGCGCCACACCACGCGGGTCGGCGGCCACCTGGCTGTCGACGCGCTGTCGGCACGTTACCCGCGCCGGGTGCGCGAGCGTGTCCAGCGCTGGGGCCAGGCCTTGTGCGTGCTGCCCTGGGCGCTGTTCGTTCTGGTCAGTGCTGCGCCGATGGCGTGGCAATCGCTGCGCGGCTTCGAGGCCTTTCCCGACACCGGCAACCCGCTCTATTTCATGGTCAAGCTGAGCGTCTGCCTGATGGCCTTGCTGGTGGCCTTGCAGGCGCTGCTGGACCTGCGGCCACCGAACCCGGTCGGCCCCGAGTGAGCGCGCTCGGGCTGCTGATGTTCGGGGGGGCGATGCTGCTGATGGTCCTGACCGGGCTGCCGGTGTACGCGGTGCTGCTCGGCGTGTCGTCGGTGTTCGCCGCCCTGGGGGTGGCACTGGGCGCGTTCGACTGGGCCCTGCTCTCGGCCCTGCCGTTTCGCATCGTCGGGCTGCTGGAACACGACCTGCTGCAGGCGCTGCCGCTCTACGCCTTCATCGGCGCCTTGCTGAACCGCCTGCCTCTGGCCGCGCTGCTGCACCGCGCCGGCGAGCGCCTGTTCGCGCGCAACGCGGCGTCGGCCGAGCTGTCGGCCCTGTGCGTGGGCGCGCTGCTGGCGCCGATGAACGGCTCGGTCGGCGCCAGCCTGCACACGCTGTCGCGCAGCATCGCGCCGGCGCTGGCCGAAGCCGGCACGCCGCCGGCCCGGGCCGCCGCCACGGTCTGCGTGGCCAGCACGCTGGGTGTCGTGATCCCGCCGTCGCTGGTGCTGCTGCTGCTCGGCGACGCGATGATGCGTGCCCACACCGAGGCCCTGAACCTGAGCCACGCCGCAGTGCGCATCGTCAACACCCAGGACGTGATGCGGGCCGCGCTGGTACCGGGCGCGCTGGTGCTGCTGATCGCTTTGTTGCTCGCAGCGTTCCGAAGCAGCAGCGGCGGCGCTCGCCCGCCGCGCCCTGCAATGCGCGGTGGCCAATGGCTCACAGCCGCCATGGCGGCGCTGGTCATCGGCGCCTTGCTGGTGGGCGTGGCGGTCGGCCGCCTCTACGCGGTGGAAGCGGCGGCCACCGGCGGCCTGCTGCTGCTGTTCTATGCCGCGTGCAGCAGCCAGATCGACCGCGCGCTGGTTCGCCACGTGCTGCACGACACGATGACGTTGACCGGCCTGCTGCTGGCGCTGCTGGTGGCCGCCACCACCTTCTCGCTGGTGTTGCGCGGCCTGGGCACCGACCTGCTGATCGGCCAGGCCCTCGGCACGCTGGGTCAGCGCCCGATGCTTCTGATGGTCAGCGTGCTCGGCGGGCTGGTGGCCTGCTCGTTCGTGCTCGACGCGTTCGAGATGATCTTCCTGGTCATCCCGCTGGTGATGCCGCCGCTGCTGATGGCCGTGCCCGACCCGGCCTGGGTGGCCGCAGTGACCCTGCTTGTGTTGCAGGCCGGCTTCCTGTTGCCGCCGTTCGGTTACGCGGTGCTGATGTCGCGCAGCCTGATGCCCGGCAGCACAAACCTGGGCGCGCTCACACGCGCGCTCTGGCCACAACTCGTGGCGCAGGGGATGCTGATCGTGGCGGTGGTGGTGTTCCCGCAGATCACGCGCTGGGCCCGCCCCGAAGAGGCGCCGCCGGCCGCCACCAGCCCGGCCGACGCGGGGCAGGCCGAACGCCTGATGCAGGAAGCTTTCGACGAACAGCGCCGCGGCCGCGAGCCGAGCTCGACCCAGGAGGCTGCCAGCACGGCACCGCGCTGAGTGCCCGCTCAAAAAAAGGGCAAACGCGGGGCGAGGGGCGACCGTTCAGGCCCTAGACTCCGCACCGCTCGCACCTTGGGTGTCGGCGTCGCCACGAGCGCGGCCGAGATGCACGGTGCCCCGACTTGACTGGATGAGGAGTGTTTCGAGCCATGGCGGCCTACCTGATTCGACGCCTGTGGCAAATGATCCCGACATTGTTCGGCGTCGTTCTGCTGGTGTTTCTGTTGTTCAAAGGCTTCGGCGGCGACCCCGCTGAAATTCTCGGCGGCCTCAACGCCACGCAGGCACAGGTCGATGCGATCCGCTCGCAGCTCGGCTTGAACGAGCCGCTGTGGACGCAGTTCGGCATCTTCCTCAAGCAGATCGTCACCTTCGACTGGGGCAAGAGCTGGGCCACCAACGAGGCCGTCGGCCACCTCTTCGCGACGCGCCTGCCGGCCACGCTGACGGTGATGGTGCCGATCCTGATTCTCGACACGCTGCTCGCGATTCCGTTCGCGATGGGTGTCGCCTACGTGCGCGGCTCGCTGACCGACCGCAGCATCATGATGCTGACGACGGTGGCGCTGTCGATCTCGTTCCTGGTCTACGTGATCGTCGGCCAGTACGTGTTCGCGTTCCAGCTCGGGCTGTTTCCGGTGCAGGGCTGGAGCGACAGCACCTGGACCAACCTGAGCACCTACGCGCCGCTGCCGGTGCTGCTCGCGGTCGCGGTGTCGCTGCGCCGACGACGCGCCTGTACCGCACCTTCTTCCTCGACGAGATCGGCCACGACTACGTGCGCACCGCGCGCGCCAAGGGCCTCACCGAGCCGGCCGTGCTGTTTCGCCACGTGCTGCGCAACGCGCTGATCCCCATCCTCACCAACGTCGGCCTGGCGCTGCCGGGCATCCTGATCGGCTCGTTCCTGATCGAGGTCTATTTCTCCATCCCGGGCATCGGCCGCGAGGTGCTGCTGGCCGTCAACCGCAGCGACTACCCGGTGATCCAGGCGGTGACGGTGTACCTGGCGGCGATCACGATGTTGATCAACGTGCTGACCGATGTGCTCTACAAGCTCGTCGATCCGAGGGTGGTCT
>JANYFX010000631.1 GCA_025359585.1 Rhizobacter sp.
ACATGAACGTCTTCGACGTGAAGACGCTGCGCGCCAAGGGCGGGGTCGACAAGGAAACCGGCTACAAGCTCGACGGCGACTATTTCGGCCTGCCGTGGCCGTGTTACGGCACGCCCGAGCTGAAGCACCCCGGTTCGCCGAACCTCTACGACACCTCGAAGCACGTGATGGACGGCGGCGGAAACTTCCGCGCCAACTTCGGCGTCGAGCGCGAGGGTGTGAACCTGCTCGCCGAAGACGGCTCGTGCTCGAAGGGCTGCGAGATCGGCACCGGCTACCCCGAGTTCGACCACCTGCTGCTCAAGAAACTCGGCTGGTGGAACGACCTGACGGAGCCCGAGAAGAAAGCCGCCGAAGGGAAGAACTGGAAGACGGATCTCTCCGGCGGCATCCAGCGTGTCTCGATGGCGCACGGCTGCCACCCGTTCGGCAACGCCAAGGCGCGCGCGGTGGTGTGGAACTTCCCCGACCCGATTCCGCAGCACCGCGAAGCGCTGTACTCGACGCGGCCCGACCTGATTGCCAAGTACCCGACGCACGACGACAAGAAGGCTTTCTGGCGCCTGCCCACGCTCTACAAGAGCGTGCAGGAAAAGAACAAGGACATCGGCAAGACCTTCCCGCTGATCATGAGCTCGGGCCGGCTCGTGGAGTACGAAGGCGGCGGCGAAGAAACCCGCTCGAACCCGTGGCTGGCCGAGTTGCAGCAGGAGATGTTTGTCGAGATCAACCCGGCGACCGCGAACGACCGCGGCATCCGCAACGGCGAGGACGTGTGGGTCACCACACCCACCAAGGCGAGGCTCACCGTGAAGGCGCTCGTCACCGAGCGGGTCGACCGCGACACGGTCTGGTTGCCGTTCCACTTCTCCGGCCGCTGGCAGGGCGTGGACATGCAGCAGTACTACCCCGATGGCACGGCGCCGGTGATTCGCGGCGAGGCCGTCAACACCGCCACGACCTACGGCTACGACAGCGTGACGATGATGCAGGAAACAAAAACCACCGTGTGCCAGGTGCAACGGGCCACCGCCTGATCACCCGAGGCCACAGGAGAAAACCATGGCAAGAATGAAGTTCATCTGCGACGCCGAGCGTTGCATCGAGTGCAACGGCTGCGTCACCGCCTGCAAGGCCGAGCACGACGTGCCCTGGGGCGTGAACCGGCGCCGCGTGGTCACGCTCAACGACGGCATCGCCGGCGAGAAGAGCATCTCGGTCGCGTGCATGCATTGCAGTGACGCGCCCTGCATGGCGGTGTGCCCGGTCGACTGTTTCTACCGCACCGAAGAAGGCGTGGTGCTGCACGACAAGGATGTGTGCATCGGCTGCGGTTACTGCTCCTACGCCTGCCCGTTCGGCGCTCCGCAGTTCCCGACCAACGGCAGCTTCGGCCTGCGCGGCAAGATGGACAAGTGCACCTTCTGCGCCGGTGGCCCCGAGGCCAACGGCAGCGCTGCCGAGAACGAGAAGTACGGCCGCAACCGCCTCTCCGAAGGCAAGCTGCCGGCCTGCGCCGAGATGTGCTCGACCAAGGCGCTGCTCGGGGGTGACGGCGACGTGGTCGCCGACATCTTCCGCACCCGCGTGTTGAACCGTGGCAAGGGCAGTGAAGTCTGGGGTTGGGGCACGGCCTACGGCAAGCCGACGCAGACGGCCGCTGCCGCTCCGGTCGCCGCCGAGGTGAAGAAGTGAGCGTGGCGCGCGGTGTGTTCGTCGCGGCCGGTGTCGCAGCCGCGCTGGCACTCGCCGGCTGTGGCGAGAAGAAGCAGACGATGACGGGCGCCGGCAAGAAGTCCGACCCCGCGCCGTGGGTCGTCGGCAGCAGCGCCAACCCTGCGTTCGCCGCAGCGGGTTGGAAGGGCGGCGACAAGGCCGCCTGGGAAGAGCAGATGCGCCAGCGAAACCAGGCGCAGAACGACTACGTGCGCTGAACGGCCGGAGGCTTTATGCGACGTTTGCTGAACCGACTCACCTCCACCCGGCTCGCCGGCCTCGCGCTTGCGGCGCTGCTCGGTTTCGCGCCAGTGAGCGCGGTGCTGGCACAAGACGCTGCGGCACCGGCCGCGTCGGCCGCCAACGGGCCGCCACCGGGCTTCGTCGCCCCGCAGGAACCCAAGGCCGACGAGAGCAACGCCCAGCGCGCGAAGAGCCAGCCCGGCAACAACGCGCCGTTCTGGCGCGGCGTGCGCGAGTCGGGCAATGAAAAGGGCATCAGCAACCTGCCCGGTGCCGAGAAGGGTGTGTTGATCCAGTCGTTCACGCAGTACCCCGGCTCGCGCCTGACCAACGCTGGCGAAGC
>JANYFX010000633.1 GCA_025359585.1 Rhizobacter sp.
GAGCCCGCCGGCGATCATGATCGGCTTGTGATAACCGCGGCGCATGTCGGTCTGCTCGCCCGTGCCGCCAGGCACGGTTTGTTCATACACGCGGAAATACCCACCGAGGTTGGGCCGGCCGAACTCGTTGTTGAAGGCCGCGCCGCCGAGCGGGCCGTCGATCATGATCTGCAGCGGGCTGGCGATGTGCTCGGGCTTGCCGTAGGGCGCTCGTTCCCACGGCTCGTTCGTGCCCGGCAGGTGCAGGTTCGAGACGCTGAAGCCGGTGATGCCGGCCTTCGGCTTCGAGCCACGCCCCGTCGCGCCTTCGTCGCGGATCTCGCCGCCGGCACCGGTCGATGCGCCGGGGAAGGGTGAGATCGCCGTCGGGTGGTTGTGCGTTTCCACCTTCATCAGCACGTGGACCTGCTCGGTGCGTGCCGCGTAGAGCGGCGCATTGGTGTAACCCTGCGGCAGCCAGCGTTCGATCGTTCCACCTTCCATCACCGAGGCGTTGTCGCTGTAGGCGATCACGGTGTGCTGCGGCGACACGGCTTCGGTGTGGCGGATCATCTGGAACATCGAACGCTCTTGCGCCACGCCGTCGATCACGAACTGCGCGTTGAAGATCTTGTGGCGGCAGTGTTCGCTGTTGGCCTGCGCGAACATCATCAGTTCGACGTCGGTCGGGTTGCGCTTCAGCGCGGTGAACGCATCGACGAGGTAGTCGATTTCGTCGAGCGACAGGGCGAGGCCGAACTCGGTGTTGGCGCGGACCAGCGCATCGCGCCCCTGGCCCAGCACGTCGACGTGTTCCATCGCCTTGCCGGGCTGCTCGTCGAACAGGTGCGCGGCGTGTTCGCGGCCGGGCAAAACACTTTCGGTCATGCGGTCGTGCAGCAGCGCGGCAGCGGCAGCGAGTTCCTCGCCCGTCAGCGGCTTGCTGCCGCCGAGCAGGCCGCTCTTGAGCGTCAGCCGGTATTCGGTAACGCGTTCGACGCGGCGAATCGCCAGCCCGCAGTTGTGCGCGATGTCACTCGCCTTCGAAGCCCAGGGCGAGACCGTGCCCAGGCGCGGTGCCACGACCACCAGCGTGCCCTCGGTCGCGCCGGCATACGGGTCGCCGTAACGCAGCAACGCGTCGAGCTTGTCGGCATCAGACCGCGCGAGTGGCGCGACGCTGCAGACCCAGTGGACGAAGCGCGCCGCCACGCCGGTAATGCGCGGGGTGACCGCCTGCAAACGGGCCAGCAGCGCCTGCGCGCGGAAACCGGACAGCGCATTGCCGCCCTCGAAGTGAGTCAGGTGCTTGGGGGTGGAAGTCACGCGGCGGGCTCGGGCGATGGGGGCATGGCCGGGGCGCTCAAGGGTCGCCCGGGTGGAAACCCGCGATTTTACGTGTCCGATGAGATAATGCCCGGCTATGACGATCACGATCAAAACCGCCGCCGATGTCGAGGCCATGCGCATCGCCGGCCGCCTCGCCTCCGAAGTGCTGGACTTGCTCACCCCGCACGTGAAACCCGGTGTCTCCACCGACGAGCTCGACCGCATCGCCCACGACCACATCGTGAAGGTGCAGCACGGCATTCCGGCGCCGCTGAACTACGCGCCGCCGGGTTACACGCCCTACCCGAAGTCGATCTGCACCTCGATCAACCACCAGGTCTGCCACGGCATTCCGAACGACCGGCCGCTGAAGAACGGCGACATCGTCAACATCGATGTGACCGTCATCAAGGACGGCTGGCACGGCGACACGAGCCGCATGTTCGTGGTCGGCGAAGGTTCGATCGCGGCCAAGCGCCTGTGCCAGATGACGTATGAAGCCATGTGGAAAGGCATCGTCAAGGTCAAGCCCGGCGCGCGCCTGGGCGACATCGGCCACACGATCCAGACCTTCGCCGAGAACAACGGCTTCTCGGTGGTGCGCGAGTTCTGCGGCCACGGCATCGGGCAGAAATTCCACGAAGAACCGCAGGTGCTGCACTACGGTCGCCCGGGCACGCTCGAAGAGCTGGTGCCGGGCATGATGTTCACGATCGAGCCGATGATCAACGCCGGCCGGCGCGACATCCGCGAGATGGGCGACGGCTGGACCATCGTCACCAAAGACCGTTCGCTCTCGGCCCAGTGGGAACACACGGTGCTCGTCACCGAGACCGGCTACGAGGTGATGACGCTCTCGGCCGGCAGCCCGCCGCCCCCCGCTTTTGCGCTGGCCGAAGCGCGCACGCCGCAGAACGCCTGACGCCCCCGCTTCCATGGTCGCCGTCCTGTCAGCGCCGAAACCGGCGCCTCCCAGCATGGGCGAATTGCGGGCTCGGTTCCGCGACGGCAAGGCCGAACTGCTCGAACACTTCCGCGAGTCGCGGCCGACCGCACCCGCGGCGCTGCGGCTGATCCGCCTGCTCAGCAAACACGTCGACCAGACGCTGCTGACGCTCTGGGACCATGCGGCCATGCCCTCGGGCGCGGCCTTGCTCGCGGTCGGCGGTTACGGCCGAGGCGAGTTGTTCCCGCACTCCGACGTCGACGTGCTCGTGCTGCTGCCGCCCTCCCACGCCGGCGGCAGCGACGCGCTGAAGACATCGATCGAAGCCTTTATCACCGCGTGCTGGGACATCGGCCTGGAGATCGGCTCCAGCGTGCGCACGGTGGCCGAGTGCATCGCCCTGGCTGAGAGCGACGTGACGGTGCAGACCGCGCTGCTCGAGTCGCGTTACCTGTGCGGCTCGCGGCGCGTGTTCAACAGCTTCCGCCACGCCAACTCGCACGCGATGGACCCGAAGGCCTTTCTGCGCGCCAAGACGCTGGAGATGCTGCAGCGCCATCGCAAGTTCGAAGACACGCCCTACTCGCTCGAACCCAACTGCAAGGAAAGCCCGGGCGGCCTGCGTGACCTGCAGGTCGTGATCTGGGTCGCACGCGCGGCGGGCCTGGGCAAGAACTGGAGTGCGCTCGCGGCCAAGGGGCTGATCACGCCGTTCGAGGTGAAGCAGCTCAACCGCAACGAAGGCTTGCTCAAGCTGATTCGCGCACGTTTGCACCTGATTGCCGGGCGCCGCGAAGACCGGCTCGTGTTCGACCTGCAGACCGCCGTGGCCGAGAGCTTCGGCTACCAGGCTGCCCGCGGCCAGCGCACTTCCGAAGTGCTGATGAAGCGCTACTACTGGGCGGCCAAGGCGGCGTCGCAGCTGAACCAGATCCTGATGCTCAACATCGAAGAGCGCATCGACGGTTCGCAAGACGCGCCGATGCGGCCGATCTCGCCCAAGTTCCTGGAGCGCGGCGGCATGCTCGAAGTGGCAAGCGACGATCTGTACCAGCGCGACCCGCACGCGATTCTCGAAACCTTCCTCGTCTACCAGCAGACCGTCGGCCCCAAGGGCCTGTCGGCACGAACGCTGCGCGCGCTCTATAACGCACGCGACCTGATGGACTCGAAGTTTCGCCACGACCCGGTGAACCGCGCGACCTTCATGAAGATCCTGCAGGAGCCCGAGGGCCAGACGCACGCGCTGCGGCTGATGAACCAGACCAGCGTGCTGGGGCGTTACCTGTGGGTCTTCAGGCGCATCGTCGGGCAGATGCAGCACGACCTGTTCCACGTCTACACGGTCGACCAGCACATCATCATGGTGCTGCGCAACGTGCGGCGATTCTTCATTCCCGAACACGCGCACGAATACGCCTTTTGTTCGCAGCTGGCCTCGACCTTCGACAAACCCTGGGTGCTCTACATCGCCGCGCTGTTCCACGACGTGGCCAAGGGCCGCGGGGGTGACCACTCCGAACTCGGTGGCAAAGAAGCCCGCCGTTTCTGCCGCGACCATGGTGTGGCGCGTGAAGACGCCAAGCTGATCGAGTTCCTGGTCGAAGGCCACCTCGTGATGTCGCGCATCGCGCAGAAAGAAGACCTCTCCGAACCCGACGTGATCGAGGCCTTCGCCAAGCGGGTGGGCAACGAGCGTTACCTGACGGCCCTGTACCTGCTGACCGTGGCCGACATCCGCGGCACCAGCCCGAAGGTCTGGAACGCCTGGAAGGGCAAGCTGCTCGAAGACCTGTACCGCCTGACGCTGCGCGCGCTCGGCGGCGCGCGGCCCAACATGGACGCCGAGGTCGAAGCCCGCAAGCTCGAAGCACGGCATGCGCTCAACCTCGTGCTGCTGCCCACCGGCACCGAGCAGGCGCTGTGGAACACGCTGGCGCTGAGCTACTTCGCGCGCCACGACGCCGGCGACATCGCCTGGCACACGCGCTCTCTGCACGCCTTCGTCGAGACCACGGTGCCGATCGTGCGCGCACGCCTGTCGCCACTTGGCGAAGGCCTGCAGGTGCTCGTGTACGCGCCCGACCAACCCGACCTGTTCGCGCGCATCTGCGGTTATTTCGACAGCGCCGGCTTCAACATTCTCGACGCCAAGGTGCACACCACGCGCAGCGGTTATGCGCTCGAC
>JANYFX010000645.1 GCA_025359585.1 Rhizobacter sp.
CGGCGCCGAGGTCTTCGCAGCCGTCGATCCACGCAACAACCGCAAGCTGGCCAAGGACCTGATCAAGCTATCCGGCCGCGTCGAGCTACACCGCTATGTCTTCTTCGCCTCGCCGATGTTCCCCGGCACGACCAGGCTGCCGCAGCTGGAGCGCGGTGGCGTGCATGTGTGGTCCGTCGATGTCTGAAACCGCCGTCGTCATCCCTGGCCGAACCTCGGCGAGCGTTTTCGACGCCACTGGCCAGGTGCCGGCGCTTTACGCGCCCGATGCACCGGCAGCCAAGCGCGCCTTCGAGTTCTTCGCCGTCAACATCCGCAACCCGAACACGCGCAAGGCCTACGCGCGGGCGGCGGCCGACTTCGCGACCTGGTGCGAGCTGCACGGCATCGCCGATGTGCGCCAGGTCCAGCCGGTGCATGTGGCGGCCTACATCGAGGGGCTGCAGATCGCGGCGCCGTCGGTGAAGCAGCGCCTGGCCGCGCTGCGCATGCTCTTCGACTGGCTGGTGATCGGCCAGGTCATGCCGACGAACCCGGCCAGCTCGGTGCGTGGGCCGAAGCACTCAGTGAAGAAAGGCAAGACACCGGTGCTGTCGGCCGACGAGGCGCGTGCGCTGCTCGACGCCATCGATACCAGCACCGCCATCGGCCTGCGTGACCGCGCGCTCATCGGCCTGATGGTCTACACCTTCGCGCGCGTCGGCGCGGCGATCAAGATGCGCGTCGAGGATGTCTACATCCAAGGCCGGCGGACCTGGGTACGGCTGCACGAAAAGGGCGGCAAGCAGCACGAGATGCCATGCCATCACAACCTGGAGGCCTGGCTGCACGAGTACATCGAGGGCGCCCAGCTCGCCGGCGCGAAGGGCTACCTGTTCCGGTCTGCCGTTGGCCGCACCGGCCGGCTGTCAGAAACGCCCATGGCCCAGGCCGACGTTTTTAGGATGGTAGGTCGACGGGCCGAGGCCGCCGACATCCGCACGAGCATCGGCTGCCACAGCTTCCGCGCCACCGGCATCACCGAGTACCTGCGCAACGGCGGCAAACTGGAAATCGCCCAGCAGATGGCCAACCACGAGTCGGCCAGAACTACCGGCCTCTACGACCGGCGGACCGACCAGGTCAACTTGGACGAAGTGGAACGCATCATGATTTAGCGTTTCAGCTGGCCTGCACAAAGCGCGTGCCTAGAATGGGAAAAGCCCACCGAAGTGGGCTTTTCTTTTCTATCGTACGTCCCTAGGGGGAGGCTTTCGCCCGCGAGTCCTAGTGGCTAGTGCATCAAGTATAAGGCTCGTGGCCAATGGCGTCAATCTCACCAGATCAAGCGATCAAAGCGGCGCTCTCAGCAGCGCGTCTCGGCACCTTCGAGGCCGAAATCCTTCCACTGGCTCCAATCTTGCCGGGGGCGTTGGCCCTCTACGCGTGGAACGCCCAGGTCTCGGCCGCCATGCTGGCCCCACTGCACCTGTGCGAGGTAGTCATCCGCAACGCGGTATCGGACGCCCTTACCGCCGTGTACGGACCGCAGTGGCCATGGTCGACCGCCTTTGAAGGAAGTCTCCCGAACCCGCCCGATCGCCGGGCGTTCAATCCCCGTCGCGAACTGAATCGCGCACGTGGAGGCCAGCCGAGCACGGGCAAGGTTATCGCCGAACTCAAGATGGTCTTCTGGCAGAAGATGTTCACAGGCCGTTTCGATACCCGGATCTGGAATCCGCACCTGCGCAATGTGATGCCGTATCTTGACCCGGCAAAGACGGTGCAGAACCTGCGGCGGCTCATCCACACAGACTTGGAGCAACTGCGGGAGCTGCGCAACCGCATCGCACACCATGAGCCGATCTTCAAGCGCCCGCTGGCCGGCGACTTCACGAAGATTGAAGAATTGATCGCGTTCCGCTGCCCGACGACCTCGGCGTGGATGGTCCAAAACCAGCAGGCGCAGGCGCTGATTCAAGCCCGCCCCTGAGGCCCAACGTAGCGACGGCCACTGCCTGCATTCCATGCCTGCCCGTTCATCGTGGCAGGCCCCTCGTGACACAAACAAGCCGGCGCAGCCTATCCTGCACTCCACTCTTTCCATCTGTGTTTGGTGTCGCATCCCCTCGTGCAGCACGACCCAGGTCGCTGCTGAGTTGATACGGCAAGCTCCGCCAAGCGAAGCGTCTCCAACGGTAGGCCTCGAATTCGAACAGCGCGCGATATTCGCGCTTGGCTCCGTATCAACAGCAAAAACTCCCAGGCGGCCCCTACCAGTCACTGGTTCGTACGCTATCGGGCATAACAAGGTCACCACAAAGGCACCACCCGGACAGCGCCAGCACGCCCGCGCATGCAAGTCGCACGCACCGCAAACCCACACCGAATTCGGCGGGGGCGATTTCAGGGGAAGTGAAATAGGTTTGGTGCTTTCGTGGTGTGGCTGGCCGGCAGAGTTCCGGATAGGGTGTTTGGCGATCGAGAGTCGGTAGGCGTCG
>JANYFX010000649.1 GCA_025359585.1 Rhizobacter sp.
CACGCCGACTTCGGCGGCGAAGTGGAGCGTGTGCTGTCGATGGTCGACTCGGTGCTGCTGCTGGTCGATGCCGTCGAAGGCCCGATGCCGCAGACCCGCTTCGTGACCAAGAAGGCACTGGCCCTCGGCCTGAACCCGATCGTCGTGATCAACAAGGTCGACCGCCCCGGCGCACGCCCCGACTACGTGATCAACGCCACCTTCGACCTGTTCGACAAGCTCGGCGCGACCGAAAAGCAGCTCGACTTCCCCGTCATCTTCGCCTCGGGCCTGAACGGCTGGGCCACGCTGACGCAGGGCACGCACGGCAACTACGGTGGCGTTGACCTGGCTCCCCTGTTCGACGCGATGCTCGAACACGTGCCCGCGCACGAAGGCAGCCCCGACGCGCCGCTGCAACTGCAGATCTGCTCGCTGGACTATTCCAGCTACGTCGGCCGCATCGGCATCGGCCGGGTCAACCAGGGCACGCTCAAACCCATGCAGAACGTGGCCGTTTTCAGCGGCCCCGACAGCACGCCCTTCAACGCGCGTGTGAACCAGGTGCTGAAGTTCGAAGGCCTGGAGCGCAAGCAGGCCACCGAAGCCGGCCCGGGCGACATCGTATTGATCAACGGCATCGAGGGCATCGGCATCGGCGTGACCCTGACCGACATCGAAAACCCGTTGCCCTTGCCGATGCTGATGGTCGACGAGCCGACGCTGACGATGAACTTCTGTGTCAACAACTCGCCGCTGGCGGGCCGCGAAGGCAAGTTCGTGACGAGCCGCCAGATCAAGGACCGGCTCGACCGCGAACTGCAGTCGAACGTGGCGCTGAAGGTTTCGGAAACCGACGAAGACGGCATCTTCGAAGTGATGGGCCGCGGTGAACTGCACCTGACAATCCTGCTGGAGACGATGCGCCGCGAAGGTTACGAACTCGCGGTCTCGAAGCCGCGCGTCGTGTTCCATGAAGTGAACGGCGAACGCCACGAGCCGATCGAGCAGGTCACGGCCGACGTGGAAGACCAGCACCAGGGCGCAGTGATGCAGGCGCTCGGCGAACGCCGCGCCGAGCTCGTCAACATGGAACCGGACGGCATGGGCCGCGTGCGGCTGGAATACAAGATTCCGGCGCGTGGCCTGATCGGTTTCTCGAACGAGTTCTTGAACCTGACCCGCGGCACCGGCCTGATCAGCAACATCTTCGACAGCTACGAACCCTACAAGGGCGAGATCGAAGGCCGCAAGCAGGGCGTGTTGATCAGCCAGGACGACGGCGAAGCGGTGACCTATTCGCTCGGCAAGCTCGACGACCGCGGCCGCATGTTTGTGAAGGCGGGCGACCCCTTGTACGAAGGCATGATCATCGGCATCCACGCACGCGACAACGACCTGGTGGTCAACGCGGTGCGTGGCAAGCAGCTGACGAACTTCCGCGTCTCGGGCAAGGAAGACGCGATCAAGATCACGCCGCCGATCATTCTGACGCTGGAATATGCGGTCGAGTTCATCGCCGACGACGAACTGGTCGAGATCACGCCGAAGTCGATCCGCATCCGCAAGCGGCACCTGAAAGAGCACGACCGCAAGAAGGCGTCGCGCGTCGGCGCTTGATGAGGCGAGGGCGCTGCACTCAAGCAGCGGCTGCTGCAGCGCGCCACAGCGTGGGCGCGCTGCCGGTCCGGCGCTGGAAGAAGCGCGTGAAGTAACCCGCGTCGCTGAAGCCCAGGTCGAACGCGATCTGCTTGACGCTCAGGTTCGTGTACGCCAGCTCACGCTGCGCTTCGAGCACCAGCCGGGCGTGCAGCACACCGAGCGCGGCGTGGCCGAGTACCTGCTGGCAGACGCGGTTCAGTTGCGTGGACGTGATGCCCAGCTCGGTGGCGCAGGCCGACAGCGCAGGCTGCTCGCGAAAGCGGGTTTCGATCAGGTCGCGAAAGCGTTGCACATGTTCGAGCGCGCGTGCCCCGTGCCGTCCCGGCGCTTCGTTTGAGTCCGGCAAGCGTCGCCCCAAAGCGAGCAACAACCGCAGCAGTGCTGCATCGATGGCCAGTGCGCGCCATGGCGCCGTGCCGTGGTATTCGTTGCGAAGCGCCTGCACCGCGATACCCACCTCGCTTGCACCGCCGCGGTCCAGGCGGTGATGGCGCAGCGCCACCAGGCGCTCCTTCAGGCTCGGTTCCGCCTCAAGCAAGCGCAGCAAGTGCGATTCCAGTACCGTCACGACCACGCCATCCACATCGCTTGAAAAGTGAAAGCCGTGCACCGAGAGTGCCGGCGCGGTGACGATGCATGGTCCGCGCATCGTGCTCGTCTTCGACTCCAGCGTCACCTCGGCC
>JANYFX010000655.1 GCA_025359585.1 Rhizobacter sp.
ACTGTGCGCTGAACCTGCGCACGAGCGGCGTGCGCTTCGCTTCGGGCAGAGCCTCGATGCATTCATGCACTGCTGTCAGCCCTTCGCGGGACAACAGCTTCAGGATCAGCGCCAACGCCAGATCTTCCTGCCCCGCATCGACCCCACGCGAACGCAGGAAGCCGGTGAGGTAGGCGGTCGACGGGTAAGGCGTGTTGAGCTGCGTCATCGGGGCGATGACGGAGAGGACGCGGACGGGCTTCGGGGACATGGTGGCGGGCGGGTGAATGCACGATTGTCGGCGTTGCCGCGCGGACGAGCCGCCGGTGCCTTGGAACCCGCCCGTCATCCACACGAAAACCCTTGCTCGGGTAATCGAGATTCCCGAAGTCCGTTTGTCGGACAAAGATCGCGGCCAGACGCGCAATGCCTGCGCGAAACGAGGGCTGACGATGGGCGTGGCGGCACCGGCCGAGTTGTTCCAGCGTGTGGTGGTCGAGCCGGCTTACAAGGCCGTGTCGGCGGCGATCGAACGCGCGATTCTCGGTGGTGCCTTGCCGACGGGCTCGGCCCTGCCGACCGAAACCGAGCTCGCCGAGCGCTTCGGCGTGCACCGCTCGACCGTGCGCGAAGCGATCCGCCAGGTCGAGCAGGAAGGCCTGCTGCAGCGCCGCGAAGGCCGGCGTTTGTTCGCCTACCTGCCAGGAGTGCAAGACCTCGCCCCGCGCGCCGCGCGCCTCTTGCTGCTGCAGCAGACCACGTTCCAGGAACTGTGGGAACTCGCAGTCTCGCTCGAACCGCTGGCTGCCAGCCTGGCGGCGCAGCGCGCCGAACCGCTCGACCTGCAGCAACTGAACGAGAACATCGCGGCGAGTGAAAGCGCGCTGGAAGACGCGGCGCTGGTGCGGCTCGATGTCGAGTTCCACGCCCTCGTCGGCCGGGCCACGCACAACCACGCGTTGATGCTGGCCCGCGAACCGATCGGCCTGCTCTACAGCCCGACGCTGCTGCAGATCTTCCGGCACCTGCCGCAGGCGAAAGCGCGCAACCTCGCAGCGCACCGCCACATCGTCGATGCATTGCAGGCGCGCCGTGCCGATGCCGCCGCCGAGTGGACACGCAAGCACATGATCGATTTCCAACGCGGCTTCGCAATGGCCGGCCTGGACATGGCCACGCCGATCGCAACGCCCACCTAAGCACCCCCACGACAGGAGACATGACATGACGAAAAGACAATCTGGCGTTCGGTCCTTCAAGCCCGCAGCGATGCTGTCGGCGGTCGCCACGGCCGCCCTGCTGTGCGCCGGCGGCGCGCAGGCGCAAGAGACCTTCAAGGTCGGCATCGTCAGCTTTCTCTCGGGCCAGGCGGCCGAGAGTTTCGGCATCCCGGCCGTGAACGGCGCGAAGGTGCTGGTCGATGCCTTCAACAAGGGCGCGGCCCCCGCGCCGTACAACAAGGTCGGCTTCGGCGGCATCAAGATCGAGGCGGTCTATGTCGACGAAAACGGTGGTGCCACCAAGCAGGTGCAGGAGCTGCGCAACCTCTACGACCGCGAGAACGTCGACGCGGTCGTCGGCTACGTCGGCTCGGGCGACTGCCTCGCGGTGGCACCGGCCGCCGAGGAGTTGAAGAAGTTCCTGATCCTCTACGACTGCGGCACGCCGCGCATCTTCGAAGACAACAAGCTGCAGTACGTGTACCGCACCGCCTCGCACGCGGCGATGGACAACGTGGCCCTCGTTCGCTACATGAAGGCGCGCAACATCAAGGCCGACACCTTCAACATGATCAACCAGGACTACGCCTGGGGCCAGGACTCGAAGAAGGACTTCACCTGGTCGATGGAAAAACTCTACCCCGCCGCGAAGCCGGGTGAAGACCAGCTGCCCAAGTTCGGCGCCGGCCAGTACGGCACCGAGATCTCGGCGCTGATGGCCAAGACCGCCGACGTCACGCACTCCAGCCTCTGGGGCGGCGACCTGCAGGCCTTCATTCTGCAGGCAGGGCCGCGCGGCCTCTTCCAGCGCACCCAGGTGGTGTTCTCGGCCGCCGACCACGTGCTGCCCGGGCTCGGCGAGAAGATGCCGAACGGCGTCA
>JANYFX010000230.1 GCA_025359585.1 Rhizobacter sp.
GGCACCGAATAGCGCAGGCGGCCGATGTATTCGCTGACCTTGCCGCCGGGCAGCTGGCCACCCTCGCCCGGCTTGGCGCCCTGGGCCATCTTGATCTGCAGCTGGTCGGCCGACATCAGGTACTCGGTCGTCACGCCGAAGCGCCCCGAGGCGACCTGCTTGATCTTCGAGCGCAGCGAATCGCCTTCGTTCAGCTCGAAGTCGACCTGGATGTTGCCCGGCCCGATCACGTCGCTGAACTTCGTGCCCTGCTTGATCGGGATGCCCTTCAGCTCGTTGCGGTAACGCGCCGGGTCTTCACCGCCTTCGCCGGTGTTGGACTTGCCGCCGATGCGGTTCATTGCGACCGCGAGGTTGGCGTGCGCCTCGGTGCTGATCGAGCCGAGCGACATCGCGCCGGTGGCGAAGCGCTTGACGATGTCGGCAGCGGGCTCCACGTCGGCGATCGGAATCGACTTGGCCGGATCGAACTTGAACTCGAACAGGCCACGCAGCGTCATGTGCCGGTGCGACTGGTCGTTGATGATCTGCGCGTATTCCTTGTAGGTCTCGAACTTGTTGGCGCGCGACGCATGCTGCAGCTTGGCGATCGCGTCGGGTGTCCACATGTGCTCTTCGCCGCGCACACGCCAGGCGTATTCACCGCCGGCGTCGAGCATGTCGGCCAATACCGGGTCGTCGCCGAAAGCAGCCTTGTGCATGCGGATCGCTTCTTCGGCCACCTCGAACACGCCGATGCCGCCGACCTGGCTCGCAGTGCCTCGGAAATACTTCTCGACCATCGGCTTGTCGAGGCCGATGGCTTCGAACAACTGCGCGCCGCAGTAGGACATGTAGGTCGACACGCCCATCTTGGACATGATCTTCGACAAGCCCTTGCCGACCGCCTTCACGTAGTTGTAGATCGCCTTCTCGGCCGACAGGTCGCCCGTCAATTCCTTGTGGATGTCGACCAGCGTTTCCATCGCCAGGTACGGGTGCACGGCCTCCGCGCCATAACCCGCGAGCACGCCGAAGTGATGCACTTCGCGCGCCGAACCGGTTTCGACGACCAGGCCGGCGGTCGTGCGCAGTCCTTCGCGCACCAGGTGCTGGTGGATCGCCGACAGCGCAAGCACGGCCGGGATCGCGACGAAGTCGCGGTCCATGTGGCGGTCGCTGATGATCAGGATGTTGTGGCCGCTCTTGATCGCGTCCACGCTTTCCGCGCACAGCGAAGCGAGCTTCGCTTCCACGCCTTCGTCGCCCCAGATCAGCGGGTAGGTGATGTTCAGCTCGTAGCTCTTGAACTTCGCACCGGTGTGTTTTTCGATCTCGCGCAGCCGCGCCATGTCGTCGAAGTCGAGGATCGGCTGCGGCACTTCGAGCCGCATCGGCGGGTTCACCGCGTTGATGTCGAGCAGGTTCGGCTTCGGGCCGATGAAGGAGACGAGCGACATCACGATCGCTTCGCGGATCGGGTCGATCGGCGGGTTCGTGACCTGCGCGAAGAGCTGCTTGAAGTAGTTGTAGAGCGGCTTGTTCTTGTCGGACAGCACCGCCAGCGGCGAGTCGTTGCCCATCGAGCCGATGCCTTCTTCGCCGGCCTGCGCCATCGGGCTGAGCAGGAACTTGATGTCTTCCTGCGTGTAGCCGAAGGCCTGCTGGCGGTCGAGCAGCGGCTCTTTGGGCACCGGCGGGCGCACGCCGGCCGGCACGTCTTCGAGCTTCACTCGCACGCTCTCGATCCACTGGCGGTACGGCTTGGCGGAAGCGAACTGGTTCTTCAGCTCTTCGTCTTCGATGATGCGGCCCTGCTCCAGGTCGATCAGCAGCATCTTGCCGGGCTGCAGGCGCCACTTCTTGACGATGCGGTTCTCGGCGATCATCGGCAGCACGCCGGATTCGGACGCCATGATGACCAAGTCGTCGTCGGTCACGCAGTAGCGCGAGGGGCGCAGGCCATTGCGGTCCAGCGTAGCGCCGATCTGGCGGCCATCGGTGAATACGATGGAGGCCGGGCCGTCCCAGGGCTCGAGCATCGCGGCGTGGTACTCGTAGAACGCGCGGCGGCGCTCGTCCATGGTGGTGTGTTGC
>JANYFX010000697.1 GCA_025359585.1 Rhizobacter sp.
TGTGCGATGTCGATGGTGATGTAGTCGGCGCCCACGCCTTCGGCCGCCAGGCGGTCGATCACCGCGTAGTCGGGCGCCTTCACGCCGGAACTTACCGACACGTACAGGCCCTTGTCGCGCATCTTCTTCGCATACGCGACGTTGTCGACATCGAAGCGGTGCATCACGTAGAAAAACCCGTTCGCTGCCAGCCACTCGGTGATCGGTTCGTCGACCACCGTCTTCATGTTGGCCGGCACCACCGGCAGGTTGAAGCGGTGCGCGCCGAACTGGATCGACGGGTCGCATTCGCTGCGGCTCTCCACGCGGCACTTGCGCGGCAGCAGCAACACGTTGTCGTAGTCGAAGATTTCCATGATGTGTTCGCGCCGCCCAATAAAAAACCGGGCGCGAAAAATTCCGGCCCGGTGGCAAATTCTACGCGGCCCGTGCGGCATCGATCGAGGCCTACACTGGGCCTTCGATTCGACACCTTCGGAAGCCACTCCTTGCTCGACCCCGCCACGAAACGCCTGCTGCCCTGGGTCGTCGCCATCGCGTTCTTCATGCAGACGCTCGACGGCACCATCCTCAACACCACGCTGCCGACCATCGCCAAAGACCTGGGCGAAAGCCCGCTGCGCATGCAGTCGGTAGTCATCGCCTACATGCTGACGGTGGCGCTCTTCATCCCCGCTTCGGGCTGGCTCGCCGACCGCTTCGGCACGCGCCTGGCGTTTCTCAGCGCGATCGTCTTGTTCAGCCTCGGCTCGCTGCTGTGCGCGCTGTCGCCCTCGCTGCCGTGGCTGGTGGCGGCGCGGGTCGTGCAGGGCGTGGGCGGTGCACTGTTGCTGCCGGTAGGGCGGCTCGCGATCCTGCGCGCCTACCCGCGCGCCGAGCTCCTGAAGGTGTTGTCGTTCGTGACCATCCCCGGCCTCATCGGGCCGCTGCTCGGGCCACCGCTCGGCGGCTGGCTGGTCGAGGTCGCCACCTGGCACTGGGTCTTCCTGATCAACCTGCCGGTCGGCGTGGTCGGCGTGTTCGCCGCGCTGCGTTACATGCCCGACTTGCGCGGCGCCGCCGGCCAGCGTTTCGACTGGCCCGGTTTCGTGATGTTCTCGCTCGGCCTCGTGATGGTGTCGCTCGGGCTGCAGGGTCTGGGTGAGCATGCGTTCAGCGCCGCCATGTCGATCCTGTTGGTGATGGCGGGTCTCGCCGCGATGGCCGCGTACTGGGCGCATGCGGCACGCACCGAGAAGCCCTTGTTCAGCCTGGCGCTGTTCCAGATTCCCACGTTTTCGGTCGGTCTGCTCGGCAACCTGTTCGCGCGCCTCGGCAGTGGCGCGATGCCCTTCCTCACGCCGCTGTTCCTGCAAGTGGGGCTCGGTTATTCACCGAGCCGCGCGGGCCTGACGATGGTGCCGATCGTGCTCGGCGCGATGCTGCTCAAGCTGGTCGCCGAACCGGTGATCAAGCGCTTCGGCTACCGCAACGTGCTGGTCTCCAACACCCTGGTGCTGGGTTGCATGATCGCCGGCTTTTCGATGGTCGACCGCGAGACACCGCACGGGATGATCCTGGCCTACCTCGGCCTCTTCGGCGTGATCAACTCGCTGCAGTTCACCGCGATGAACACGCTCACGCTCGGCGACCTCGACGACGCCCGCGCCAGCAGCGGCAACAGCCTGCTGTCGGTCGTGATGCAACTCTCGATGAGCCTCGGCGTGGCGGCTGCGGGCGCGCTGCTTGCGGCGTTCGCGTCGCCGGTGGTGATCCCGATCGCCAGCGATGTCGGCCCCAGCAACGTCGTGTACACCTTCCACGCCACCTACATCTGCATGGGCCTGCTGTCGGCGCTGGCCGCCGGCATCTTCTTCCAGCTCGGCCGGCGCGAAGGGCCGAGCGGGCTGGCCGCAACGGTCAACGACGCCTGAACGGTGCGTGTTGGCGTGGCCGACAATCACGCCATGCAATTCGACGAACCCGAAGCCGGCCGCTCCACGCTGCTGCACAACCTGAACCCCGAACAGCTCGCCGCGGTGACGCTGCCGGCGCACCCGGCGCTGATCCTGGCCGGTGCCGGCTCGGGCAAGACCCGCGTGCTGACGACGCGCATCGCGTGGCTGATCCAGACAGGGCAGTTGTCGCCCGGCGGTGTGATGGCGGTGACCTTCACCAACAAGGCCGCGAAGGAAATGCTGACGCGCCTCGGCGCGATGCTGCCGATCCCCGTGC
>JANYFX010000231.1 GCA_025359585.1 Rhizobacter sp.
CGCACCGAATACAGCCGCGGCGGCCGCAACTCGGCCACCGTGCGCATGAAGCTCAAGAGCCTGCTCTCGAACTCCGGAACCGAAGTCGTCTACAAGGCCGACGACAAGCTCGACCAGGTGATGCTCGACAAGAAGGAGTGCACCTACTCCTACTTCGCCGACCCGATGTACGCCTTCATGGACGCCGAATACAACCAGTTCGAGGTCGAGTCCGAGAACATGGGCGACGCGATCCAGTACCTGGAAGACGCGATGCCGGTCGAAGTGGTGTTCTACGACGGCAAGGCGATCTCGGTCGAGTTGCCCACCAGCCTGGTGCGCGAGATCACCGACACCGAGCCGGCCGTCAAGGGCGACACCTCGGGCAAGGTGCTGAAGAACGCGAAGATCGCGACCGGCTTCGAGATCTCGGTGCCGCTGTTCGTGCAGACCGGCGACAAGGTCGAGATCGACACCCGCACGCACGAGTACCGCAAACGGGTGTAGTGCCTATCGGCAGGACCGAAGGCGGGCGCCCAAGGGCGCCCTTTTCTTTTTATGTTTGATGTTCTGCTTCATCATCGAGTCATGCCGTTCGACTTCTCCGCCGTCAGCACCCCGTTCCGCATGCAACCCGGTTTGCGCAAGCTCGCACCCGGTGCACAGCAACTGACGCCGAACCACATCGGTGACCGCGCGCTGAGCGAGAAGCTGCTCGTGCTGCAGCACGACCCGGCACGTGCCCTGCTCGGCGCGCCCGGCTTCGACGCCAGCCCGGCGCTGCAGGCCTTGATGCAGCATGCGGCGCGCGAACATTCACAAGCGTTCGCCTTCGGTGGTGGCCCGGCGTTCGAAGCGCGCCTGCTGGGTTGGTCCTTGCGCGGCGACGAGCTCGTCGGCGACGGCCCGCCAGAGATCGGCGCGTGCCTGCTCGCCCTGCCCGTCCCACAACGCCTCGCCGCCCTGATCGCACTCGCCTTCGCCGAAGACTTCGCTGTCATCGATGCGAACACCGGTGGCATCGAGTGGCTCGCGGTCTGCCTGCCGTCGCGCTGGGCACCGGAAGAAAAGGTCGGGCTCCACTTCACCGAGGTGCATGCGCCGGTCGCCGACAACCAGTTGCTGATCGCGGCCAGCGCACAGCTGATGCGGCTCGTCACCAGCGCCGACCGCTGGGAACGATTCGTCTGGACGATCACCGCCACGGGCGCCCTCGATCAACACCCGCTGCGCCATGCCGCGTCCGCCTGGCCGGCCCACGCCGACGCGGCGGAGCTGGGTACCGCGAGCTTCTTTCGCACCGAGCGCCAGACCTTCATCCCGCTGCCCGAACGGCAGCAGGCGGTGTTCACGATCCATGTCGAAACACAGCCGCTGCTCCAGGCGGCCGCGTCGGCGCCGGCCGCTCGCCAACTGCACGACGCGGTCGCGAGCATGAGCCCGGCGGTGCTCGCCTACCGCGGCCTCACGGACGTGCGCGAACGGCTGCTGCAATGCCTGTCGGAGCAGGCCTGGTTGGCATGACGGCGCCTCCGCACTGGCAAGGCCACGGGCGGTTCGTGCTGCTCGCCACGGGCTTCGGCCACGGCGAGCACTTTCTCTCGACGTGGAACGCCTGGCGCCATGACCCGCAGCGCTGCGAGACCTTGTGTTTCATCGCCATCGAGCCGCAGTCGTTGGCGTGCGCCGGGTTGCAACAAGCCCTCGCCCGCTCGCCTCTCGCGGATATCGCCGCGGCCTTGCTCGCCGCGTGGCCACCGGTCACCCGCAACCTGCACCGCCTCGACTTCGACGGTGCCCGGGTTCAGTTGATGCTCGCCGTGGGCGACGTGAGTGCGTGGCTGCCCGAACTCGTGGCCGCCGTCGATGCCTTCCATCTCGGTGCCGACAGCCTCCTGCAGACCGCGTGGGACACGCGTTTGTGCAAGGCACTGGGCCGCCTCGCGGCGCCGGGTGCGAGACTCGTCGCCCACACCGATGCACCCGCCCTGCGCGCCGGGCTGGCGACCGCCGGCTTCGAAGTGCAGGCAGAGCCCGGCATCACCACGGCGCGCTACGCGCCGAAGTTCCAGACGCGCCGGGCCGTGGCCCGACTCGCCGCGAATCCCGGCGGTGAACGTCGCGCGTTGATCGTCGGCGGCGGTCTCGCCGGCTGCGCTGCCGCGTCGGCACTCGCGGAACACGGCTGGCACAGCAGCGTGCTCGAGCGCCGCGCCGGCATTGCCGAAGAAAGCTCAGGCAACCCCGCCGGCCTGTTCCACGGCATCGTCAACGTGCAAGACGGTGCCCATGCCCGCTTCAACCGCGCCGCCGCGTTGGCCGCGTGTGCAGCCGTGCGCACAGCCATCGGCGCGCATGCTGCGCTCGGCAGTGCCGAAGGATTGCTGCGACTCGAAACAGCGATGGACCCTGCTGCCATGCAGGCCACGCTGAGCGCCCTCGCCCTGCCCGCCGACTACGTGCAGGCCCTCACCGCCGCAGAAGCCGGCACACGGTGTGGCATGCCGCTGAAGCACCCGGCCTGGTTCTATCCCGGCGGGGGTTGGGTGCAACCGGCCGCCCTGGCGCGTGCGTTCTTCGAGCAGGCCGCCGGCCGCGTGGCCTTGCGCACGAACGTCGCCGTGCAGTCGCTGCGCTTCGGAGACGGCCGCTGGCACGCGCTCGATGCACACGGCAGCGTGATCGACGCCGCGCCCGTCCTGCTGCTCGCGAACGCAGGCGACGCGCTGCGCCTGCTCGGCGCTCCGGCCTGGCTAATCGAAAAAGTGCGTGGGCAGATCAGCATCGCGCCGAGTGCGGCATTCGGCCCCGCCGGTTCGCCGGGGCGCTGCACACTGCCCATCGCCGGCGCCGGCTATTTGCTGCCCGAGTTGCTCGGACACGTGATGTTCGGCGCCACCGCGCAAGCTGGCGACGACGACGCTGCGGTGCGCCACGCGGACCATGTCGCCAACCTGATGCAACTGGAGCGGCTCACCGGCACGCCGCTGCCGGTGGACGCATCACTGCTCGAAGGCCGCACAGCGTGGCGCTGGAGCAGCCGCGACCGCTTGCCCGTGATCGGCGCGGTGCCTGCGATGCCGCACCGCGACTTCGGCCAATCAAGCGGGCCAACGCAGACACGCCGCGCCGATCAAGCCCGTTTCGTGCCACGTGTGCCGGGCCTGTTCGTGTTCACCGCGCTGGGGTCGCGCGGCATCACCTGGTCGGCACTCGGCGGTCGGATCGTCGCGGCGGCGATCACAGGAGCACCAGCGCCGCTCGAAGCCAGCTTGCTGAACGCCATCGACCCGGCACGCTTCATCACGCGCCAAGTGCGGCGCTCCACCGACCGCTGATCAGGCCAGCGCGGGCGCGCCCAGCCACTCGCGCAGGACCGCGTAGACACGCGGGTGGTTGAGCAAGGCCATGTGGCCGATGCCCTTCACTTCGAC
>JANYFX010000714.1 GCA_025359585.1 Rhizobacter sp.
CGCCGAGGCGGCGGCTCTCGACGATGACCACGATGCCGATGACGAGCAGGATCGCGGCGATCACCGCTTCGACCTTGTTCGTGGCGATGACAGGCCGGCCTGTCTCTTCGGCGTTTGTCTTGTGCTCCATCGAGCCCTCCAGGATCTTTTGGTGATGTCGGGCAACGCGCTGCTCACCTGCCAGCGCATCAAGCGCGCTGGCGGTCGGGTCTTCGGCGATGCGTGAATTACTTCGGAGCCAGGAACCCGGCTTCGGTCATCAGCGTGCGGTGCGCGCCTTCAGCGCCTTCGAGCCACTTCGTGAACGGCGCGCCGGTCAGGAAGGTCGGGTTGAAGGCACCCTTCTCGAGGTACTCGGCCCAGTCGGGCGTGGCCCGCACCTTCTTCAGCAGCTCGACGTAGAACGCGAGCTGATCGGGTGTGACACCAGGCGCCATGAAGATGCCACGCAGCATCGTGTAGTCGGTCGGCACGCCGGCTTCCTTGCAGGTCGGGATGTCGTTCCACGACTGCGTGTCGGTGACCTTGGCCTTGAACGGCATGCGCTCGTCGTCGAACACGCACAGCGCGCGCAGCGAGCCGGCACGCCACTGCGCCACGGCTTCGATCGGGTTGTTGACGGTCGAGTCGACGTGCTTGCCCACCAGCTGCACCGCCACGTCACCGCCGCCCTTGAAGGGCACGTAGATGAACTTCGTGCCGGTGGCTTTCTCCAGGCCCACGGTCAGGATCTGGTCTTCCTGCTTCGAGCCGGTGCCGGCCATCTTGAACTTGTTCGGGCCTGCGGCCTTCACGGCGGCGAGGTAGTCCTTCGCGTTCTTGTACGGCGTCTCGGCATTGACCCAGAGCACGAACTGATCGAGCGCCATCATCGCGACAGGCGTCATGTCTTTCCAGTTGAACGGCACGCCGGTGGCCAGCGGTGTCGTGAACAGGTTCGACAACGTGATGATGATCTTGTGCGGGTCGCCCTTGGCTTCTTTCACCGAGAGGAAACCTTCGGCGCCGGCGCCACCCGATTTGTTGACGACGATGAGTGGCTCTTTCATCAGCTTGTGCTTGATGACGATGCCTTGCAGCAAACGCGCCATCTGGTCGGCACCACCGCCGGTGCCGGCCGGCACCACGAACTCGACCGGCTTGGTCGGCTCCCAGGCGAACGACGGCGCGGCGAAAGCGAGCGCGGCCGCGGCGGCGGCGCAGGCGCTGGCAAGGCGCGTGCGCGAGAGTGAAAAGAGGGCTCGGGTCATGCTGTCTCCAGTGTGTCTAAGGTGCACGTCGATTCGGAACTCCATGAGAATTCCAATGAATCAATGCTGAGACTTGCGCTTCTGAATTCGACTTGACCCCGGTCAATTTTCTGGAAATGCCATGTCGGGGTTGCCCCGCATCTCCGCGACCCTGCCCGTCAAAAGGAAGAGGCCGCGAAAGCGGCCTCTTCGGTCGAGCGGAATGTGCTTACGCCGACTGGTTCATGTGCGCGCGGCGCATCGGCCGCAACACGAACCACGCCATCAATGCGGCGACGGCATTCATGATGCTCGCGACGATGAACACCGCGTGCCAGCTGCCGGTGGCGGTGGCGAGCACACTCGACAGAGGCACCAGCAACGAGGCCGTGCCCTTGGCGGTGTACAGCATGCCGGCGTTGGCGGCCGCGTACTTCGAGCCGAAGGTGTCGGCGCAAGTCGAAGGGAACAGGCTGTAGATCTCGCCCCAGGCGAAGAACACCACGCCGGTCAGGATCACGAAGGCGATCGGGTTCTGGCCGAAGGTGTACAGCGCCAGGATGCCGACCGATTCGAGCGCGAATGCGATGAACATCGTCTGCTCGCGGCCGATCTTGTCTGAGACCCAGCCGAAGAACGGCCGTGTCAGGCCGTTGAGCACGCGGTCGATCGCGAGCGCGAAGGTGAGCGCAGGCAGCATCAGGCCCATGATGTTGACCGGCACGTCACCGATCTTGAAGTCTTTCGCGATCGGGCCGAGTTGTGCCGTGGCCATCAGGCCGCCGGCGGCGACCATCACGAACATCGCATACATCACCCAGAACACCGGCTTCTTCACGATCTCGGTCGGGCTGTAGTCGCGCTTGGACTGCTGCACGCCGATGGTGGCGAGGTTCTTCGGGTGCTCAGGCGCGCGCGTCAGCGCCCACGAGATCAGGAACACGATCAGGCCCTGGCCGAGGCCGAAGTACAGGAAGGCCGCTTCGTAGCCGTCGGACTTGATGAAAGCCGAGATCGGCACGATCGTCAGCGCCGAGCCGGCGCCGAAGCCAGCCGCCGTGAGGCCTGCCGCGAGGCCGCGCCGATCGGGGAACCACTTCAGCGCGTTGCCGACACAGGTGCCGTACACCGCACCCGCGCCCACGCCGCCGACAGCGGCCGCGATGTAGAGCAGGGTCAGCGAATCGGCGATCGAGTTGAGCGCCCAGCCGAGGCCGCACAAGATGCCGCCGACGAGCACCACAGGGCGCGGGCCGAAGCGGTCGACCAGATAACCTTCGATCGGCACCAGCCAGGTTTCGGTCAGCACGAAGATCGTGAACGCCACCTGAATCGCCGCGCGGCTCCAGCCGTGTTTGTCGGCGATCGGGTTGACGAAGAGTGTCCAGCCGTACTGCAGGTTGGCGATCATCGCCATGCAGACGATGCCGAGCAAAAGCTGGATCCATCGGTACGCGGGGCTGTGCGCGGTGCCGCCCAGCGGCGTGACGCCGGGCGAGGTCGAAAGTACGGTGGTGTGCTGATTCATGGCGAACCTTGTCTCTTGAAATGAGTGTGTGTTGAGACGTCGAATCGCAGCGCTGCCGACGCCTCCTGCTCTTCAGGCAGGCCCACGCACTCATCCGATTCGCATCGGGATTCAATGTCTGCGGCTTCGCTTCAAAAACTCTTGACGCACGTCAACTTCCAAAAAATCGGCATGCTCGTTGTCCCTAGGGCTCGCGCGCGAGCACGCTCGCGCAGGCTGCGCGTGAAGATGCGTGAAGCGCTGAGCGGGGGCGGCGCGCGTCAGCGCGGTGGCGTCGCAGCGTGCGGCCGCAGCGGCTGCGGCGCGCTGCCGAACACGTGGTCCCACAACCTGCTGGTCACGCCGAAACAAAGCGGCCCGCGCGCGTGGTGGTGCAGCGCGTGCCAGCGTTTGCGTTGCCGCAACCAGGCGTTGTCTGCACGCCAGTGGTGGGTGGCATGGTGCGTGATCGCGTAGGCGAGGTAGCCGGCCAGCACACCGAGCGTCAGCGCACACGCACGCCACAGGTTCGCCATCAGCAGCGCGGGCAGGAACACCAGCACGACGATCAGCGTGGCGCTCAGGATCGTGGGCGCGCAGATCAGCGCCGTGGGCCGCTGGTGGTGCTCGGCGTGCCAGCCCTGAAACGGCTGCATCCCGTGCAACACGAAGCGGTGCAGCAGGTACTCGATCAGGCTCCAGCCCGCCAGGCCGGCCAGCACGAAAGCACCGATCTGCGGCCACTGCGCGCGCGGCCCTTCGAGCAGCACGTAGGCGGCCAGGAACAGCACGGCGGCGCCATACAGGACGAAATCGGCGCGGTAAGCGCTTTTGCTGTGTTCCAGCGTGAAGAGACCCATGTGTTCCTTTGTGGCTGCCCTGCATTGGGCCTGAGCCGGCGCCTCGTTTTCAAACCAGCGCAGGTGCGCCGGCTCGTCTGTGCGACAGCACACGCTGCCGCGCTGCCTGTTGCACCGCCGCGCCGCGCTCGTTCACTCGTGGGATCGGCATGCCGCTTTGTGCGGTATCGAACATGAAAGGCCGATTTCGCTGCCTATACCTGGGAACGATCCCGATGCAAATTGCAATGGCCCGATGCCCACCGTTCTCGATCTGAAACAAAACCAGCTGCTCGCCGCGCTGCCGGCCGCCGAGCTGAAGCGCTGGCTGGCGCAGCTCGAGTCGGTCGATCTGCCGCTCGACCAGGTGTTGTACGAGCCGGGCAACACGCTGAGCCACGTGTACTTTCCGACCACGGCCATCGTCTCGCTGCTGTACGTGATGGAAAACGGCTCGTCGGCCGAGATCGCCGTCGTCGGTCACGAAGGCATCGTCGGCATCTCGCTGTTCATGGGCGGCGAATCAACGCCGAGCCGCGCGCTGGTGCAAAGCGCCGGCCGCGGTTTCCGGCTGGAATCGCAGCGGATGAAAGACGAGTTCAGCCGCGCCGGACCGGTGATGCAGTCGCCGGACTGGATCAGGTTGGGCAGCGGCTGCGCGTCGCAGAAGTACAGACCCTTGTTCTGCAAGGCCGCGAGCTCCCAGCCGAAGCCTTCGGCATTCGCCACGATGCGTGTCGAGGTTTCTTCGAAGGCCACGAAGATGCCCGGCTCGTTGCACTCACGCACGCCGTGAATCAGGAACTGCAGCGCGAAGATGGTCTTGCCCGAGCCCGGTCCGCCGACCAGCAGGGTGGTGCGGCCGCGCGGCAAACCGCCGCCGGTGATTTCGTCGAAGCCGGCCACGCCGGTCGGCGCTTTGGTCGGCACCGTCGCTGGCAGGGGTCGGGCTGCTTTCATGTTGTTTCCCAATGAGCCCCGCAAAGCGCGGCCGGTGCTCGATCAATGCGCGCGCGCTTCGCTGCCGCCCGCCGAATTGCGGGCCGGCGCCAGGCCCATCGGTGCGCGCTGCGAGGTCGGGCGGGCGGCGCCCAGGCTCGTGGCGTTGCGTTGGCGCTCACGCATCTGCGCGCCCAGCGCCATCGACTCGTGCAGCAGGTGCACATAGAACGAGAGCAGCGAGACCGCCACGATGGCCGCGAAACCGAGCAGCGGGCGGTGCGCTGCCGGCAACTCGAGGCGGGACGGCAGCAGATCGTGCAGCGATGGCATGGCGGGCTCCAGTGAAGATGAGGCAGTGTTGAGCCGGCGCGTCGGCCGGCCTGTCAGTTGAGGGCGCGCACCGGGGTAGGACATGTCCGGGGCTGTGGCTTGCACGAGCGCGGGCAAGCGACAGCGTGCCGCGATGGCCGCATTTCCTACAAGGCAGCGGCCGTGCGGCTGATGGGCGATGCAGCGGTCGCTTTTTAGAGTTCGGTCACGGGGTCTTCCCGCAATCGCATCGAGACGCAGGCGACTCGCCAGCGCTCACCGCGAACTCACCCACCCACGCGCTTGGCGCAAGGAGCACTGCATGAACTGGGACCGCATCGAAGGCAACTGGAAACAACTCAAGGGCAACGTGAAAGAGCAATGGGGCAAGCTGACCGATGACGACTTCGATGTCGTCGCCGGCCGCCGCGACCAGCTCACCGGCAAGCTGCAGGAGCGTTATGGCTACGCCAAGGACGAAGCCGAGCGCCACGTGGCCGAATGGGAACGCACCGCCACCGACAAGTGGTTCGCGCCCAAGACCAAAGACAAGGTCTGAGCGCCACAGCGCGCACAGCCTGGAGCCGCCGGCGCGCCGCCGGTGGCTCGTTCAAGGAAAGCCCATGAAAATCGAAACCCAAACCAGCGCCGAAATGGCCGAGTTGTGCAAGCTGATCGAGCCGGTATCGGTCGCGATGCTGAGCAACATCGACGCCGACGGCGCGCTCGT
>JANYFX010000759.1 GCA_025359585.1 Rhizobacter sp.
GTTCCATGACGTTGGTTTCACTCCAGGGCATCGGGCTCCTCCTTTGGGCTCCCGATCGTCCTCGTTTGTGTCACCCATCCGCCAAGAGATTTCTGTCACCCATCCGCCCGGGTCGTACCAAGAGTGACGCCTAACCCTTCCATCGAGGGGATGCCCAAAAGGCTGCACCTTTTGTGCACCCCTCATGTCAAACGTTAGGCGTCACGCAAAACATTACTGCGCCGCACAAGTCGTCGCCGATCCACGGAGCCAACACAAATGAGTACGACGCTTCTGGCCCTTCTCGGGTTTCTATGTTGGACTCTCTTTCTACTCGTGTTCATGGAGACTGTTCGCTCCAAGCTGGTTCTCACGGGCGAGATTCCTGCCAACGGTTTCAATCCCGAGAACTCAAATCTGTCACCGTTCATGCAACGCTTGGCGCGAGCGCATGCAAACTGCTTGGAAGGCTTGCCTCTCTTTGGCGGCTTTATGATTTTGGCGGTAGTCGCAGGCAAGTCGAGCATCACTGATCCATTGGCCTACGTGTTGCTGGCCGCACGCATTGCCCAGTCAATCATTCACCTTGTATCAACATCATCAGTCGCTGTGACCGCAAGATTCACCGCCTTCGCAGTGCAAATGGGTATCGCCATCTACTGGGCCGTAAAGTTCCATGCCGTGTAGCAGCGGCCGGGTGACGCCTAACCCTTCCATCGAGGGGATGCCCAAAAGGCTGCGCCTTTTGTGCACCCCTCATGTCAAACGTTAGAGCGCTTGCCCGCTTGCGAGTAACGTTGCTTCCCCATTCGCGCAGCGCGTGAAACTCCAGCGGTTTTGCAGCCGTTTTGTCTCGTCGTTGGAAGCCTTGGAGCGTCGTGAGGCAAATCTCCACGTCAGTCAAGGTCGCAAAGTTCTCGCTGGCCCTGCGCAGTCGCGCAGCGCCGGGTTGCAGATTCTTCCAGGCGCCAGCTTCGCTCGCGCCGCCACCGTTGTAGCGTTTGGCTAGCAAGCGCTCTTCGGAAAGAAGTAGTGAGTTCCAGCTTTCAATACACTGGGTCGTCAAACGCTGGCTCTCCTGCGTACTAGCCAAGACAATACGGGGGCGAGTTCAGAGTTCGGAGCGTTCTTCGAGGCAAGGCCTAACTTGAAATACGAATGCAAATTCCAAGTCAAAGAGCCCGAGTTCGGCACGGTGGTGCCAGCTCGGCTCAGCTCGAAAGAGCGCCCTAACCCTTCCATCGAGGGGATGCCCAAAAGGCTGCGCCTTTTGTGCACCCCTCATGTCAAACGTTAGACGGCATCAGCACCTACTTCGTGAACACCCAGAGTGTGTCAATCCGCAATGGCGGAAGTGAGTCGGCGTACTGGTGGCAGACTACCGCGTAAGAAGCCGCTGTCTTTCCAGCACTGTTGGGAGTGAACCAATGAACTCACGTGGCCCCGGGTTCGCCGTTTTGTATCGGTGGCGCCTGCATGAAGGCGTGGAAGAGTCGTTTGTGGCAGCCTGGTCACGGGTCTCGGAGCTACTGCTTTCCACCAGAGGCTCGCTAGGCTCCCGCCTTCATCGAGGCCCTGAGGGCTTGTGGTACAGCTATGCGCAGTGGCCGAGTGCAGCAGCCAGAGACGAGTCATTGGCCCGCGAGCCGGTCGATCCGGAGGCTGGTCGCCAAATGCGCGCGGCAATTGCAGAGAGCCTGCCTGAAATTGTCCTGGAGTCGGTCGCAGATTTCATGGTTCTTCCTGCCAACAATGCCGTCTAACCCTTCCATCGAGGGGATGCCCAAAAGGCTGCGCCTTTCGGTCACCCCTCATGTCAAACGTTAGGCGTCGCATGCATCTACTACAGCGCTACTTTGTTTTCGCTCTGACACTCCTGGCAAGTCTCGCGACATTCCGGCAGGAGCCGATCATGCGTGCTTCAGCGGCACTGCCACCGCTGCAGCAAATCGCATCCACGAATCCGGATCCGTCCTGGCGACCTTCCGACGCACAACGTAGCTCTATCGAAGTCGTGACCAAAGCGTACTTCACCGTTCGAGACTCAAATAAGGCAGAGGCCGCCTATGCGTTTCTCTCTGAACGACAGAAGCAATACGTACCCTTTCCAACGTACTCACGCATGCTTGAAGAGTTCAACGCCAAGGCAGGCGAAGTTCAAGACCGTACTCTGCGAAAACTGACTTGGTACAAAGATACGCCGCAAGCAGGTCCGGGTTTGTACGTTGCCGTGGACTTCTCCAGCAAATTCTCAGGCCTAGCACTACATTGCGGGTACATCGTTTGGCATGAACAGTCGGATGGCTCCTTCCTTCAGGTTCGTGAAGAGGTGAACCTAATTGACAACGCAACCATGGCCAAGCTCAAGCCAGAGCAGTTGGAAAGCGTTCGCAAGCAGTTTCGCTGCTGAAGGCGACGCCTAACCCTTCCATCGAGGGGATGCCCAAAAGGCTGCGCCCTTTGGTCACCCCTCATGTCAAACGTTAGGCGTCTCGAAGTGCAAAACCGCGCTTGCTGGTGAGCGTTGCCACGAATCCACGATCCAAAGAAGCTTTCGCGCGCCGACCTGGGCCTGCTCG
>JANYFX010000108.1 GCA_025359585.1 Rhizobacter sp.
TGCACCTCGGGGCCGATGTGGCGGATGAACTCCTGGACGTAGGTGATGTAGTCGTCGAGGTGGAACGGGCCGACTTCGTTCGGCACCATGCGCGCGTCAGTCCAGTCGGTGATGAAGACCTTGTGGTCCTTCAGCAATTCACGCACGGTTTCGCGCAGCAGTGTCGAGTGGTGGCCCGACAAAGGTGCAACGACCAGCACGGTCGGCTGGTCCTTCATGCGTGTGAGCATCGGCAGGTCGTCGGTGAAGCGCTTGAAGCGCAGCAGGCGGCAGAAGGGCTTTTCGATCGCCACCTGCTGCTGCACGGCCACGTCGACGCCGTTGACCTTGACCGAGTTGATGCCGAACTCGGGCTTTTCGTACTCTTTGGAGAGCCGGTGCATCAGGTCCAGCCCGGCCGAAACGCGCTGCGCGCCGGGCGTGTGGGCGAAAGGCGAGAGCGGGTGGTTGTACAGCTTGGAGGTGGCGCTGGCGAATTCCGCGAACGGGCTCAGCAACGCACGTTGCGATTCATAGAGCTGATACAGCATCACAAGACCCGGTGAGTGAATCGGCGCCGGCGGAGCCGTGCGGACCAATTGTGCAATGCAGCATTCTAAGCGCTGTGCACGATCTTGCACGCCTGCGCCCACGCGCACAAACCCGAATCAGTGCGCGGTTTGTGCCAGTCTGGTGCCTTGTTCCACGCTGGCGTGGCGACGCGGCTGCAATGGAGTGCAGCCGCGTGAACGAACCCGCACGGGCGTCAGGCCGAAACCTTGACGATCGCGGCGACCGTGGCGTCGATGTTCCTGTTGTTCAGCGCGGCCACGCAGATGCGGCCCGAGTCGACCCCGTAGATGCCGAACTCGCTGCGCAAGCGCAGCATCTGCTCCTTGCCGAGACCCGAGTAGCTGAACATGCCTTTCTGGCGCGTGATGAAGCCCATGTCTTCTTTCATCCCCGCAGCCTTGAGCTTGTCTTGCAGCGCGACGCGCATCTGCTTGATGCGCACGCGCATGCCGGCCAGCTCTTCTTCCCACATCGCGCGCAGCGAAGGGGTGTTCAGGACGAGCGCCACCACCTGCGCGCCGTGGGTCGGCGGGTTCGAATAGTTGGTGCGGATCACGCGCTTGAGCTGGCTCAGCACGCGTTCGGCCTCTTCCTTAGAGCGGCAGACGACGCTGAGCGCGCCCACCCGTTCGCCGTAGAGCGAGAAACTCTTCGAGAAGCTGGTGGCGACGAAGAAGTCGAGCCCGGCCGCCATGAACAGGCCGACGACGGCACCGTCTTCGGCAATGCCTTCGCCGAAGCCCTGGTAGGCCATGTCGAGGAAGGGCACGAGGCCGCGCGCGGCGACGGTCTTGATCACCTGCGCCCACTGATCGAGCGTGATGTCGTAGCCGGTCGGGTTGTGGCAGCAAGCGTGCAACACGACGATGCTGCCTTCGGCCGCGCCGTTCAGCGCGGCCAGCATCGCGTCGAAGTCGACCCCGCGGCGCGCTGCGTCGTAGTAGGCATAGGACTCGACCGGGAAACCGGCGCTTTCGAACAGCGCGCGGTGGTTTTCCCAGCTCGGGTCGCTGATCAGCACCTTGGCCGACGGGTTCATGCGCTTGAGCAGGTCGGCGCCGATCTTCAGCCCGCCGGTGCCGCCGAGCGCCTGCACGGTGGCGATGCGGCCGGCCTTCACGGCCTCGCTGTCGGCGCCGAACACGAGGCCCTGCACCGCTTTGTCGTAGGCGGCGATGCCGTCGATCGGCAGGTAGCCTCTTGCCTTCGGGGCTTCCATCATCATCTTCTCGGCTTCCTGCACGCACTTCAGCAGCGGCAGCTTGCCGGTCTCGTCGAAGTAGACGCCAACGCCGAGGTTGACCTTGGCCGGATTCGGGTCGGCATTGAACTGTTCGTTCAGGCCGAGGATCGGGTCGCGGGGGGCCATTTCAACGGCGGCGAAGAGCGAAGACATGGTCAGTCCTTGTCAGTAGATGGGCGAGGGCGTTTGCGTTAACGTGTGCGGTTGCGCTGCGCGCTGGCGCTCAGAGTTAACCCGGAGATTTTATCTGCCATGGCCGAGCTGTCCGAAGTGATCGAATCTGATGCCGCTACAGCCGCCCCCGAAGGCACGTTCGTCAGCTACCCCGACTCCCCGTTCCAGCTGTTCCAGCCCTACCCGCCGGCGGGTGACCAGCCGGCCGCGATCGCGCAGCTCGTCGAAGGGCTGAACGACGGGCTGAGCTTTCAGACGCTGCTCGGCGTGACCGGCTCCGGCAAGACCTTCACGATGGCCAACGTGATCGCGCAGATGGGCCGCCCGGCCATCGTGTTCGCGCCCAACAAGACGCTGGCGGCGCAGCTCTACAGCGAGTTCCGCGAGTTCTTCCCGAAGAACGCGGTCGAGTACTTCGTCAGCTACTACGACTACTACCAGCCCGAAGCCTACGTACCGCAGCGTGACCTGTTCATCGAGAAAGACAGCGCCATCAACGAGCACATCGAACAGATGCGGCTGAGTGCGACCAAGAGTCTGCTGGAGCGACGCGACGTGGTGATCGTGGCCAGCGTCTCGGCCATCTACGGCATCGGCAACCCGAGCGCGTACCACCAGATGGTGATGACGCTGCGCGTGCACGACAAGCTCGGCCAGCGCGACGTGATCTCGCAGCTGATCCGCATGCAGTACCAGCGCAACGACACCGACTTCAGCCGCGGCACGTTCCGCGTGCGCGGCGACACGATCGACGTGTTCCCCGCCGAGCACTCCGAGCTGGCGATCCGCATCGAACTGTTCGACGACGAGGTCGAGTCATTGCAACTCTTCGACCCGCTGACCGGGCGCATCCGCCAGAAGATCCCGCGCTTCACGGTCTACCCGAGCAGCCACTACGTGACGCCGCGCGAAAAGGTGGTCGACGCGATCGCCACCATCAAGGACGAGTTGCGCACGCGGCTGGCCGAACTGGTGTCGAACGGCAAGCTGGTCGAAGCGCAACGGCTCGAGCAGCGCACGCGCTTCGACCTGGAAATGCTGCAGGAGATCGGCCACTGCAAGGGCATCGAGAACTACACACGCCACTTGTCGGGCGCCGCGCCGGGCGAGCCGCCGTCGACGCTCGTGGACTACCTCGCCGACGACGCGTTGATGTTCCTCGACGAAAGCCATGTGCTGATCGGCCAGTTCGGCGGCATGTACAACGGCGACCGCGCGCGCAAGACCACGCTGGTCGAGTACGGCTTTCGCCTGCCGAGCGCGCTCGACAACCGCCCGCTGAAGTTCGAGGAGTTCGAGAAGAAGATGCGCCAGGTGATGTTCGTCTCGGCCATCTACGGCATCGGCAACCCGAGCGCGTACCACCAGATGGTGATGACGCTGCGCGTGCACGACAAGCTCGGCCAGCGCGACGTGATCTC
>JANYFX010000034.1 GCA_025359585.1 Rhizobacter sp.
GGGCTGCCGTAGACTCGTCGGGTGATCCCGCCCGCCTTCGTTCATGACCTGCTCGCCCGCGTCGACATCGTCGAGGTGGTGGGTCGCCATGTGCAGCTGAAGAAGGCCGGCATCAACCACAAGGGGCTGTGCCCTTTTCACGGCGAAAAGTCGCCGAGTTTCATCGTCAGCCCGACGCGCCAGACCTACCACTGCTTCGGCTGCGGCGTGCACGGCAACGCGGTCGGGTTCCTGATGGAGCACTCGGGGCTGGGGTTCATCGACGCGGTGCAAGACCTGGCCCAGCAGGTCGGCATGACGGTTCCCGAAGACGAAAGCACACCTGCTGAACGCGAGCGCGCGGCCGCGCAAAAGCAGCGCCAGTCGACCTTGAACGATGTGCTGGCGAAGGCGGCAGAGCACTACCGCCGCCAGCTCAAAGCCAGCCCGCGCGCGGTCGACTACCTCAAGGGTCGCGGCCTGAGCGGCGAGATCGCGGCGCAGTTCGGTCTCGGCTACGCGCCGGAAGGCTGGCGCGGGCTGGCCAGCGTGTTCCCGAGCTACGACGATCCGCTGCTCGAAGAGAGCGGCATGGTGATCGTTCAAGGCGACGAAGACACCAACGAGGCCGACCGGAAACGCTACGACCGGTTCCGCGACCGCATCATGTTTCCGATTCGCTCGGTGCAGGGCGACGTGATCGGCTTCGGCGGGCGCGTTCTTGACAAAGGCGAACCCAAGTACCTGAACTCGCCCGAGACCCCGGTGTTCAGCAAGGGCCGCGAGCTCTACGGCCTGCACGAGGCGCGCGGCGCGCTGCGCCAGCGTGGTTATGCACTCGTCGTCGAAGGCTACATGGACGTGGTCGCGCTGGCGCAATGGGGCTTCGCCAACGCCGTGGCCACGCTCGGCACCGCCTGCACCGCCGAGCACGTGCAGAAACTCTTCCGCTTCACCGACTCGGTGGTCTTCAGCTTCGACGGCGACGCAGCCGGCCGGCGCGCGGCCGGCCGGGCGCTCGAAGCGAGCCTGCCGCACGCCACCGACACGCGCAGCGTGCGCTTCCTGTTCCTGCCGACCGAGCACGACCCCGACTCGTACGTGCGCGAGTTCGGTGCCGATGCTTTCGAGGCCTGCGTGAACGCCGCGGTGCCGCTGTCGCGCCAGATCGCCGAGGTGGCCGGCGACGGCCAGGATCTCGACACCGCCGAAGGCCGCGCCCACATGCTGGCCAACGCCAAACCGCTGTGGGCAGCCCTCCCCGACGGCGCACTCAAGCGCCAGCTGATCGGCGAGCTGGCGGCCACCGGCCGCCTGGAGACGAGCGAACTGCAGTCGATGTGGGGCAACGCCGCGCCAGGCCGCCATTCGGGCGCAGCCGCCACCGAAAGGCCGGCCCGGCGCATGGCCAGCCGCGTCAGCAAAGAAGCCGCGAAGCGGCTCGACCGCGCGATCTGGCTGCTGCTGCACAAATGCGAAATGTGGTCGAGCCTGGACGGTGAGTCGCACGACGAACTCGCCGCGCGAGCACCGCCCTACGACCTGTTCTTCGGTTGCATCGAACGCAGCCTTCACGAGCACGGCCCGTTGTCGCCGGCCGCCTTGCTCGACGAGCTGCGCATCGTCGCGCAACAGCACGCCCAAGGCGCCAGCGTGATCGACCGGATCGCCGCCTTGCATGACCCCGAGCCCACCACCGACCTGGCCCACGAACTGCGGCTGGTGCTCGACTGGCTGCACCTCGAAGACATCGACGAAGAGCTCAAGCTGCTGTTCCAGTCGGGCAGCATCTCCCCCGACGCGCAGCAGCGCGGAGTGCAGCTGATAGCGGCGCGCGCTCGGCTCAAGGCCCAGCTGGCCCGGGCGCCGGCCGACGCCTGAGCCCGCCAGCGCCGGCCACGGGCGCACGCTTCAGGCACGCAAAACTGGCAATCGCCGGGCTGGGCGGTATAATCCTCAGTTGACGTAAGCGCGGCAAGCGTGACAGCAGCACCTCCGGGCCCCGGCCACCCTCTGAACCAGGGTTCCCTTCGTGGATTTCAGGCCAACCTTTCCCGCAAGGGCTGCACTCCAAATGTTCACCCGAACTTGCCCGCTCGATGTTTGCCACTGGCTTGCAAGGCCTTCGGGTCGGGAGCCGAGTGGTGGCATGTGCACCGCCTTGTCGTGAATCGGCCTCGCCCGGGCTTGAATCTCGCGTCAACGCGCGCAATTGATTGTCCGGGCTTCGGGACGACAGGCCCCACACCATCCGAGGATTTGCATGACCGCGAAGAAGAGCGCACCCGCCCCTGCCCCCAAGACCGCCACGGCGGCCAAGGCAGCCAAGCCCGAAGAACTGAAAAAAGCGGCCAAGCCCGCTGCGGCCGCGAAGCCGGCCGCCAAGCCAGCGGCGAAAGCCGCTGCCAAGGTGGTCGAGGCCGCCAAGGGCAAGCCGGGTCGCAAACCCAAGGTCGAAGAGAAGGTCGCCAAAAAGTCGGAAGACTCCGACGTCGACCTCTCCGATCTCGAAGCCGACCTCGAAGGCGAACCCGAAGTCGAGACCGCCCAGGAAGGCGAGACCAAGGTCAAGGCCAAGCCGCTGCGCATGAAGGTGTCGCGCGCGAAAGAGCGCGCGCTGATGCGCGAGTTCGGCCTGGAAGAAACCGCGCTCACCGAAGAAGAAGCCGCCAAGCGCCGCCAGGAGCTGAAGACGCTCATCAAGATGGGCAAGACGCGCGGCTTCCTCACGCACCAGGAAATCAACGACCACCTGCCTGAAAAGCTGGTGAACGATGAAATCCTGGAAGCCATCGTCTCGATGCTCAACGACATGGGCATCGCCGTCTACGAGCAGGCGCC
>JANYFX010000097.1 GCA_025359585.1 Rhizobacter sp.
CACGGACATAGTGCGCAGCACCCGGTAATCAGGGTCGAACACCACGGTGAACACCATGGACGTGTTCGGTGGCTCAAGGTAGCGCCAGTCGTAGTCCACCTCGTTCTTGAGCTTGAAGGACGTGGTCTTCATCGGCTTGCCCAGCATCTTGCGCACGTCTTCCATCATCATGCCGGGCTGGACTTTGGCGAAGTTCTGCGGGGTCAGCACCTGACGCAGGGCACTCATCTTGCCGTCGGAACCGATGGTGATCATGTAATTTTGGTGGCCTTGCGGCTGGCGGTTGTACTCGAAGGTATGGCCCCCGTCGGCGGCATCCCAGATTTTCTCGGGCTCGCCGAACTTGGCCCGCACATCGGCCTCGGTGGCCACGCCTTCTTCCAATTCACTGATGCGCTGCGGGTCGCAGGCACTCAAGGCCAGCGCCACACAAACTAAGCCCACCCATTTTTTCAACATCGCTTGTAGCCCCCGTAAAATCAGTCCAAACCAAAGGTTAAGTCTATGTCCATCTTTCGCCGCCCCGATTACACATCCGAAACCACCCAGTTCATCGAGCAACTGAAAGAGAAGAAGCCCACGCTCGAAGCCGAGCAGTTGGCTGGCCGCGCCCTGCTGTGGGAGCAAAAGGTAGACCGCAGCGCCCAGGAAGAGTACCGCGAGGGCCGCGTAGCCCAAAACTCGTACGTTTACCAAACCAATAACAAATAAGTAGCCAAATTGGCATCTAGCGCATATTACACATGCACGATTAGCTATTATTTAAATAGCACATGCCGTGGTTGAAGCGCTAGCCCCCCCCGAGGCGCTGGACCCGGTGGCACGGGCCCGCCTGTACGGCGAGCCGATGTTTGCCATGCCGCTGGATTTGTACATCCCACCGGATGCGCTGGAGGTGTTTCTCGACGCTTTCGAAGGCCCGCTGGACCTGCTGCTGTACCTGATACGCCGGCAAAACTTCAATATCCTCGACATCCCCATGGCGGCCCTGACGCGCCAGTACCTGGTGTACGTAGACGAGATCCGCAGCCGCAACCTGGAGCTGGCGGCCGACTACTTGTTGATGGCGGCGATGCTGATCGAGATCAAGTCGCGGATGCTGCTGCCACCCAAGAAGAGCGTCGACGGGCAAGAGGCCGAAGACCCGCGGGCCGAGCTGGTGCGCCGGCTGATCGAATATGAGCAGATGAAACTCGCCTCGGCGCGGCTCGATGCGCTGCCGGTGATCGGCCGCGATTTCCTGCGCGCGCAGGTGGTGATCGAACAGTCGCTCGCCCCGCGCTTCCCCGACGTCGACGCCGACGAGTTGCGTGCCGCCTGGGCCGACATCCTCAAGCGCGCCACGCTCAATCAGCATCACACGATCACGCGCGAGCAACTCAGCGTGCGCGAGCACATGAGCATCGTGTTGCGCGCGCTGCAAGGCCGGCGCTTCGCGATGTTCGAAGAACTGTTCGACGTGTCGCGCGGGCCGCAGGTGCTGGTCGTGACCTTCATCGCGCTGCTGGAGCTCGCCAAGGAGCACCTGCTCGAAGTGACCCAGGCGGAGGCGTTCGCACCGATCTACGTGCGGCTGGCCTATACCAGCGTTTGAGCGCTGCGGGGGCACAAGCCTTGCTAAAGGGTTGAGAGTCCGTGAAATGCTCGCTAACCCACCCCCTCGTTTCAGGGGATGGACGGGCAAGGAGCGGTTCCGGAACATGCGTGCTTTACTCTCAACCCTGGAGTTTGAAATGTCGTACCGACCCAGATCTGCGTCCAAGCTACCGCTTGCCGCCGCAGGATGCGCAGTGGCAGCCCTGCTGACCCCTTCGCTGGTGATGGCCCAGTCAGAAGCTGCCCCGTCCACACTGCAAGCCCACCGCGTCGTGATCGATTCCGTGACCGGCCGGCCGCGCGCACCAGAGGCGGGCGAGTGGTCCGAAGCACCAGCGTCGACCCAGCGGTCCGCAGCCCGTGCAACGACGAGCGCCGCAACAGCCGGCGGCGCCGAAAATCATTCGGCGATGAAACGCATTCAGACGACCCAGATCTCGGTGCGCCCGGGCACGATCGGGCGGCGCGTCGACACCAGCAGGTTGTCGTACACGATCGCCAAGAGCGACGCCAACGGCGTGCTGTCGACCCAGTGCGTGACCGGCGACGAAGCCGCGAACAAGGCACTGCACAGCGAAGTCGAGGGAGATCGCCATGATCACTGACCGCTTCCTGCAAGGCTGCCGCGCCACTCTGGTCGGTCTGACGGTTCTCTTTGCTGCTGCCTCGTCGCAGGCCGCGACGATCATCATCGTCAACGCCGACGATCCGGGCTTTGGCTTCAACGACGCGACGCCTGCCACACCAGTGGGTGGCAACCCGGGCACGACGGTGGGCGAGCAGCGCATGGCCGTGTTCCAGTTCGTCGCCGACTATTGGGGCAAGCGCCTCAGGTCCGACGTGCCGATCCAGATCGTGTCGTTCTTCCCTGACCTGTTCTGCACCTCCACTCAGGCGGTGCTCGGCGCGGCAGGGGCCTACAACATCTTCAGCGACTTCCCGAACGCCAAGCGCACCGGCACCTGGTACCCCTCGGCCCTCGCCAACAAGCTCGCTGGCGTGCCGCTGGTCACCGACCCCGATCCTTTCGTCAGCGCCGACATCATCGCGTACTTCAACCCCAACCTGGGCACGCCCAACTGCCTGGCGCGCGCAACGTTCTATCTGGGCCTGGACGGCAAGGCCGCGGCCAACCAGATCGACTTCCTGACGACCGTGTTGCACGAAGTCGGGCACGGCCTGGGCTTTCAGACCTTCACCGATGGTGAGACCGGTTTGCAGCAGCCACTGGACGCGACCGACACCGTTGGCCTGCCCTCGATCTGGGATCACCTGATCTTCGATCCGCAGCAGCGCAAGAACTGGGAGCAAATGACGAACGAAGAGCGTGCGGCTTCGGCGCTCGTTTCGCGCAACCTGGTCTGGAACGGCAAGAACGTCGCCCGGGACGCACCGCGTGTGCTTGATCGTGGCACGCCCGAGTTGTTCGTCTTCGGTGCGGGTCTGGCCGACTTCTACCAGATCGGTCTGGCCCTGTTCGGCCCGGTGTTCGACAAGAACACCTTCCTCTCGGCCGAACTCGTGCGCTGGGTGGATCAAACCGGCGGCCTGAACCAGGCATGCGCCGCGCTCGACGCCAACGCTGCGAAAGCGATCAACGGGCGGGTTGCGGTGATCGACCGCGGCACCTGCGCTTTCACGGTCAAGGTGAAGAACGCACAGCTGGCAGGCGCCAAGGCAGTGATCATTGCCGACAACGCTCTGAGCACACCGCCGCCGGCCCTGGCCGGTGTCGACGCCACGATCACCATTCCAGCGGTGCGTGTCTCGCTTCCCGACGGCCTGGAGATCAAGGCGGCGATTGCCAGCGTGAAGAAGCCGAGGTTCGCACCTTTTGGTGTCTTGCTGTCGAACCCGCTGAAACTGGCCGGAGCGGACTATCTGAACCGGGTCTACCTGTTCAGCCCGAATCCGTACCAGGGTGGCTCGTCGATCTCGCACTACGACACCCTGGCCACGCCGAACCTGCTGATGGAGCCGTTCGCGGAACCGAACCAGGCCATCGCAGTGACCGCCCCGGGCGACCTGACGCTGGAGCTGCTGCACGACATCGGCTGGTGAGTTGATGCCGATTTGACGGGTGGCACCGCGCCACTCGAAGAAAACAAGGGCGAGACGGTTGACCGTCTCGCCCTTTTTCGTTCCCGGCCCGCGCTGCGAAGACGCTTTTAAGCCGCCTTCACACCAAGCTTGAAAGCGATCATCGCGCGCAGCTTGTTCGGCACGACCGGCTTGATCAGCAGGTGGAAGTTGTGCGCCTGCGCATCCATCTCGTGGCCCGTCATCGTGCTGCCGGTGACCAGAATCGCCGGCACCGCAGCGCCGAAGCGGGCGCGCAAGGCCTTGATGGCATCGACACCGTTCAAGCCGTCTTCGAGTCGGTAGTCGACGATCAGCAGGTCGGGTTTGACGATGTCCGGGTCGCTGAGCTGGGCCCACGTCGAACTCGCCGCCACGCTGTCGAAAGAAGCAATGCTGGCGCCCCAACCCTTGATCAGCACTTCGAGCCCGCCGCGCACCGCGGGCTCGTCTTCGACGATCACCACCAGCCGGCCTTCCAGCGTGATGCCCAGCGGGCCCTTGCCCGGCACCGCCTGCGCCAGCGCACGGGGCGCTTTGCCCACCGGCAGTTCGAGCGTGAAGACGGTCCCGCGCCCGGCCTGAGAGCGGACCGACAAGGGCGCGTGCATCAGGTCGGCCAGGCGTTTGACAATGGCCAGGCCCAGCCCGAGACCCTTGCGCTGCTCCGGGCTCACGACGCCGGTGTTCGGCACCTGGTAGAACTCTTCGAAGATGCGCGCGCGCTCGGATTCACGAATGCCGATGCCGGTGTCCCAGACCTGCAGCAGGATGCGCTCGCCACGCTTGCGGCAACTGACGAGCACCGAGCCGTCGTTGGTGTAGCGGATCGCGTTCGAGACCAGGTTGCGCAGGATGCGCTCGACCAGCAGCGGGTCGGCGAACACGACACGTTCGCCGCTGCGCAAGCGCAGCGACAGGCCTTTTTCGAAAGCACTCGGCTCGAAGTTCAGGCGCAGCTTGCGCAGGATGTCGCCGACCGCGAAATGCTGCTCGTGCACTTCGACGCCGCCGTTGTCGATGCGGGTGATGTCGAGCAGCTCGGAGAAAAGGCCTTCGAGCGCGTCGACCGATTCGTTGATGCTGTTGACGAGCTGCGCCACCTCCGGCTCGTGCACGCGCTGGCGCAGTGCTTCGGCGAACAGCCCCATCGCATGCAGCGGCTGGCGCAGGTCGTGGCTGGCGGCGGTGAAGAACTGCGTCTTCGCGCGGTTGGCCACTTCGGCTTCTTGCCGCGCCGCTTCGGCCGCCTGCTTCTCGATCCGCAACTGCACCAGCAACTCGTCGGCCTGTACTTTCAGATCGATGGCACGTTGCAATGCCTGGCGGTAGGTGCGCGCCAAAATGGTCGTGAAGCTGAGGATCAAGACCAGCTCGCCGGCCAGCTGGTAGCTGTAGGAGTCGCCGACGCCGGCGATGCGCACCACCATCGGCACAAAACTCAGCGCCGCGAACGCGAGGTACATGCGCGGCTGGATCGACAGCACCGGAATGCCGACCACGCTGAAGGTGTAGACGATCACGATCAGCCCGGTCTGCTGCAGCCCGCTGCCCTCGACATAAAAGGCCCAGCCGGTGAACCCCCAGAAAGCACCTGCGATGAGCGTGCCGATGTTGGAGCGCAGCAGCCAGCGCGACCAGTCGGCGCGGGTTTGCAGAGTGGCACGCCTGAACGCCTGCCAGACCAGGAACCGCGCCAGGCCCATCAGCGCAAACACGCCCAGCCACGGCAACATCAACGAAGCCGGCGCAATGCCCCAGAACAGCATCGTGACCACGCCGACGCCGGCCGCGTAACCGGCCAGTGCGGCGGGCACGTAGTCGTAGGTCGTCTGCACCACGTCGGGCAGGGGCGAGCCGGCCAGGTCGCTGGCGAACGCGGCTCGGTCGAGTTGGGGGTCGGTGGCCAAGCAGGCTCCTGTCGGGTGGGCGTCTTCACCGAAGGGTGAAGCCCGGCAGTGTATCGGGCGCGGAAGCCGCTCATGGCGCCGCTGGGCGCATCAGGGCCGCAGCACAGGTTGGTCAGCGGCTGCTTTGGCTCCAGGCGGACAGGCCGCCCTGGTTCGACATCTGGCTCACGGCCAGCACCGCCTGCGTGCGCGAATTGACCCCGAGCGTGCGCAGCACGGCAGCCACGTGGTCCTTGACGGTCTCGACCGAAAGCTTCAGCTCGCGCGCGATCAGCTTGTTGGGCATGCCTTTGAGCAACAGCGCGAGCACATCGGTCTGGCGCGGCGTGAGCCCGAGCGAAGCCAGCGGCTTGGGTGCGGTCTGGAACCCGCTGTCTTCTGCGCGCTCGCGCACCACGCGCAGCACGCTCGGCACGGTGTCGCCGCCCGGCACCGGCTCGGGCCGGCCGGAGCCCATGGCCATGGTCGGCACGTAGATGCCACCCGACATCACCATGCGCAGGGCTTCGAACAGGGTTTCGTTACTCGAACGCTTGGGCACGAAGCCCATCGCACCGAGATCGATCGCGCGGATCACGTCGCTCATGCGGTCGGACGCCGAAACCACCACCACCGGCAACGCCGGGTACTGGTTTCTGAACTCGGCGAGCACCTCGAAACCATCGGCGTCGCCGAGGTGCAGGTCGAGCAGCACGAGATCGAAGTCGGGGTCGGCCTTTAGGATGTCGCGGGCCGCGCCGGCACTGCCGGCACCGGTGACTGTCACGTCGCCACCCAGGCCGAGGATCACGCTTTGCAGAGCAGAAAGAATGAGCGGATGGTCGTCGATCAACAGAACCTTCATGGGTGCCCTTTGCTTCTGCTTCAGCCAGCGCCGATGCTAAACCAGCGCTGGCCGCAGCCGCTCCCTCCTAAGGGGGTGCGGGCTACACATAGCGGCGTGCCAGCGACTCGGCCACGCACACCGGTTTGACCGAGCCCTCACGCTCCATCGTGACCTCGACGGTGAGCTGCGCGCCGCCTTCGAGCGGTTCGTACTTGAGCAGCTTGAAACGCCCGCGCAGCCGGCTGCCCGAAGGCACCGGCGCAGGGAAGCGCACGCGGTCGAGCCCGTAGTTGACTCCCATGCGCGTGTCCAGCACCTGGAACGCGCTGGCCGACATTTCGGGCAGCAGCGACAGCGTCAGGAAGCCGTGCGCGATGGTCGTGCCGAACGGCCCCTTCGCGGCGCGTTCGGCGTCGATGTGGATCCACTGGTGGTCACCGGTGGCGTCGGCGAAGAGGTTGATGCGCTGTTGATCGACCGTGATCCATTCGCTCACGCCCACTTCTTCGCCGACGCGGGCTTGCAGGTCGGCGAGGTGCTCGAAACTTGTCATTCGTGTTGTCCTGGTGTGGCTCGGTGGTGGGTGAAAAAAATCAGGCGTCGATCCACTGCGTGATCGGTTGCCACTGCTCCAGATCACGCTCGAAGCGGTTCGAGCTCACGTCCCACAGGCTCAGGCCGTGGGCGGCGAGGTGCACGTAGTTCTGCGTGTCGCGCACGAAACCGAGCAGCGGGATCTGCACCCCGTCGAGAAAACCTCGCAACTGCTCCGACGAGATCGTGCCTTCGCGCGTGCGCATGCCAACGATGCCCATCGAGACCTTGTCGCTGCGCTTGTGCGCCAGCAGCTGGCGCACGAATTCGTGCGTGGCGTGGATGTCGAAGATGCTCGGCTGCAGCGGCACGATCACCTTGTCGGCGACCTTCATCACTTCGTCGAAACGTTTGCCGTGCAGGCCGGCGGGGGTGTCGAGCACCACGTGCGTGGTGCCCTTGGGCGGGCGCACCACGTCGTCGTGGCTCACCTCCCAGGCCGTGATGCGCGGCAGCCCGGCCGGGCGCAGCGAAAGCCAGGTGCGCGCCGACTGCTGGCGGTCGGCGTCGCCCAGCATCACGGCATGCCCGCGCGAGGCGAGGTAGCCAGCGATGTTGCTAGACAGCGTGGTCTTGCCCACGCCCCCCTTCGGATTGGCCACCACGATCACCGGCATGCAAAGCTCTCCCCGTGTTGTCGACAACTTTCGGGTTATGTTAGCGGGGCGCCGCGATGCCGTGCCATCGAGACTAACCAGCGACCCCGACGACCCATGCCCGACACCCCCGCCTCACCCGAACCTGCGAGCACGGTGCTCGTGATCACGGCGCACCCGCAGATGGAACAGTCGCGCATCAACCGCCGGATGATGCGCAGCGCCTCGACGCTGGCCGCCAGCGCTGCGGGCCCGGTGGTCGTGCGCGACCTGTACTCGCTCTACCCCGACTACCTGATCGACGTGGCCGCCGAGCAGGCCCTGCTGGCCGACGCGAGCCTGGTCGTCTGGCAGCACCCGATCCACTGGTACAGCATGCCGCCGCTGATGAAACTCTGGGTCGACGACGTGCTCTCCTTCGGCTGGGCCTACGGGCCGGGCGGCACCGCCCTGCGCGGCAAAGACCTCTGGCTCGTGGCCACCACCGGCGGGCCGGAAGACTCCTACCACCCCGAGAGCTACAACCGCTATTTCTTCGACGCCTTCCTGCCGCCCTATGAGCAGACCGCCGCGCTGTGTGGCATGCGTTTTCTGCCGCCGCTGCTGCTGCACGGCGCGCACCGCGCCGACGACACGCAGATCGAAGCGCACACCAGCCTGTTCGCCGACCGTCTCTCCACCTACCCGCGCTGGCCCGAGCTCGACGAGCTGCTCTACGGCCTGACGCGCCACGTGCCCGAAGACGCACGCCCCGAAGAACCCATCACGGAACCTGTCTTGAAAGAGAACGCCTGATGGAACACAGCTCCTGGCTCACCGGCCCGCTCGTTTACCTGGCGGCGGCCGTGCTCGCGGTGCCGCTCGCCAAGTTCCTCGGCCTCGGTTCGATCATCGGCTACCTCGCCGCCGGCATGCTGATCGGGCCCTGGGGCATGAAGTTCGTGACCAACCCGCAAGACATGCTGCACTTCTCGGAGTTCGGCGTCGTGCTGATGCTGTTCCTCGTCGGCCTCGAACTCGAACCGCGGCGCCTGTGGGCCTTGCGCAAACCGATCTTCGGCTGGGGCAGCGTGCAGCTGTTCGGCTCGGCCGCGTTGATGCTGCTGGTGGCTGTGATCGCCGGGCTCGACTGGCGCATCGCGCTCGTCGCCGCGCTCGGGCTGGGCATGTCGTCCACCGCGATCGGTCTCGGCGTGCTGAACGAACGCAACCTGATGAGCACCAGCTCGGGCCAGAGCGTGCTCAGCGTGGCGCTGCTGCAGGACGTGGCGGCCATCCCGATCCTGGCCCTGCTGCCGCTGCTGGCCGCGGCGCAGGCGCACAACGACGGCAGCGGCTGGGTCGGCGCGGCCAAGGCCATCGGCGTGATTGCGGTCATCGTGCTCGGTGGCCGGTTGCTGTTGCGCCCGGCCTTGCGATGGATCGCTCGCAGCGACACGCCCGAGATCTTCACCGCAGCTTCGCTGCTGCTGGTGGTGGCGACCGCCGCGCTGATGCAGACCGTCGGCCTGTCGATGGCGCTCGGGGCTTTTCTGGCCGGGGTGCTGCTGGCCGAGAGCGAGTACCGGCGTGAGCTCGAGACCGATATCGAGCCCTTCAAGGGCTTGCTGCTCGGCCTGTTCTTCATCGCGGTCGGCATGAGCATCGACTTCGCGGTCGTGCGCGCTCAACCGCTGGTGATCGCCGGCGTGGTGCTCGGCTTTCTGCTGCTCAAGACCTTCGTGCTGTGGGGCATGGGCCGGGCCATGGTCTTGCCCAAACCCGAGCGCCCGGTGTTCATCATCCTGCTCGCGCAGGGCGGCGAATTCGGCTTCGTGGTGTTCCAGACTGCCGCGCAAGCCGGCGTGATCGATGCGCAGGTCTCTTCGCTGCTGGTCGCGTCGGTGGCGATCTCGATGCTGGTCACACCGCTGCTGCTGGTGGCGGCCGACCGCTGGCTGATTCCACTCCTGGCCGGCCAGACCCGCAGCACGATGAAAGAGATCGACGAGCCGCAGAACGAGGCCGTGATCATCGCCGGCTTCGGGCGCTATGGTCAGGTGGTGGGCCGCATGCTGTATGCCAACGGCATCCAGCCGACGGTGCTCGACCACGACGCCGACCAGATCGAAACCATGCGCAAGTTCGGCTGGCGCGTGTTCTACGGCGACGCCACAAGACTCGACCTGATGCGCACCGCCGGCGCCGCCAAGGCCCGGGTGCTGGTGCTCGCCATCGACGATGTGGAACGCAGCGTCGAAGCCGCGAAGATGGTGCGCGAAAACTTCCCGAACCTGACCATCGTGGCGCGTGCGCGCAACGTGCAGCACTACTTCGAGCTGTACGACCTGGGCGTCACGCTGATCGAACGCGAGACGCTCGACTCGGCGCTGATGAGCGCACGCAGCGTGCTCGAACAGCTCGGCTGGGAACGCCACCAGGCACGCACGCTGGCTTTGCGTTTTCGCCGCCACAACGTCGAACAGCTCGCGAAGACCGCGCCGCACCGCAAGGACGAAGCCAAGCTCATCGCCGTGGCCAAACAAGGCCGCCAGCAGCTCGAAGAGTTGTTCGCGCAGGAGCGCGACGAAGCGGTCAAACGCCAGGTGCGCGCGGGCTGGAGCCGCGACGCCGACGACACTTTGCAGGCCAGGCAACCGACGACCTGAGCCGGCCTAACGCGAACGTGGTGCGGCGTTGGCGCTTTCGGCCACCACCGTGTTGCGCGGCGCGGGCGGCGGGTCGAGCAGCGGCAGCATCGGACTCTGGATGTCCATGGCCAGGTGCACGACGGAACGGCCCGGGTCGGCCGGCAGTTTTTGCCATGGGCTCGCACCGCGCGCCATCAGGAATTCGACCATCTCGGCCTGAGTCTCGGGGCGCTCCAGAAAGTTCGGCGCCAGCACGCGCGCCAACGGCAACCAAGGCAACTGGTTGCCCTGGGCCGGCGGCACGCGGTTGGCCAGCTGCGGGGCGCGCGCGAACCACCAGTCGAGCGCCCGCCAGTGGCTGCTGCGCAGTGCCAGCTCGAAACCGGAGGGCAGCGCACCGGCATACGCGCCGAGCGCTGGCTGCGCGGTGTGGCCCTGCGCTTCGAGCGCGCGAGCGAGCGGCGAGTCGAGGTGGTCCGGGTGCAAGGCGCCGAGCGGGCTGAAGCCGAGCGCGTCCGTGGGCAGATCGCCTTGTGCGAGCCACTTGTCGAGCACGCGGTCCAGCCCTGCGGCGCGCGCGTTCGGGCAGCTCAGCAAGCGCACCACGTCGTGATCGATGGCGCGCGAATCGGCTTCCGCGAGCCAGGCCAGCGAACGCAGCTCGGCGGGCTTCGCCGCATTGAACTCCGGGCACGGCCGCAGCTGCGCCAGCGCCACCAGCGGCGAGCGTGTGCAGCTTTCCGGCTGCGCACCTTTGGCCAGCAGTTCGGGCAACACCGGCCAGAACTGCGGGTCGCGCGCGGCGAGCGTCAGCGGGCAGGTGGCCATGCCGGAGCGTTGAACGTCCTCGGCCCTTAGGCTTCCCGGAACGAACGCGCCGCAGCGCTCGCTCAGCGCCCGCTGCACGGTATTGAGAAAGACGCAGGGAGCAGGGTCGCCTTCAGTCAGCTTGCCATGCACGTGTTTGACGATGGCCCAGGGCACGCTCGAATCGGTGGCCACGCCGGCGGCGCCGAGCAGCAGACTGGTGGTGGTGCAGCCCGACACCAGGCCGAGCACGAGCAGGCCGAGCAGCAGCACGCCACGGCCCAGGCGCCCCAGTTGCATCTCTACCGCATCGCTCGTGTTCACGCTCGGGGTCCGCCTTTGTCTTGCGCCGCCCAGGGCGAAGCGAGAGGTCGGCCGGAGAGACCCGGCGGCACCGTGTGGCGTGATTGCCAACCCTCGAACCTTGTCCGGGGTTTTTCAAGGTGCCGCTCGGCGGCGCAGGCCTTGTGTGTTGGCGACCCCGCTGCCATGACCATTGCTGGTTTCAGGCCGGTGGTTTTGCGACCCCGGTTTTCACTCGGGTGTGCCCTTGTCAACAGCGACAAGTCGAGCGGCGATGGTAGTCAGAAAGCGCCCGCGAAGACTGCCCACCGATGCAACGGCGGCCACGCCAAGGTAACCCCGTGTGTCGGCCGTGCGGTTTGTCGCACTCGGGGCGCGCCGCTTCAGGCGATGCGGCAGGCCTCTTCGAAGCTCAGGCGCGGGCTGCGGCCGAAGAGCTTGCTCGTGTCGCCGTGGCCGAGGTTGCAGACGAAGTTGGTCTTGACGCTGGTGCCAGCCCAGAACGCCGCGTCGACCTTGGCAGCGTCGAAGCCGCTCATCGGCCCGCAGTCGAGGCCGAGCGCGCGCGCCGCGAGGATGAAATAGCCGCCCTGAATGCTGGAGTTGCGGAACGCGGTGGCGTCGATCATCGGCTGGTTGCCGACGAACCAGGCCTTCGCGTCGGCGTGCGGGAACAGTTGCGGCAGCTTCTCGAAGAACGCCATGTCCATGCCGATGACCACGCTCACCGGCGCGCTGCGGGTCTTTTCCTGGTTGCCCGGCGACATGCCGGCAAGCAGTTTCTCTTTGCCTTCGGGCGAGCTGACGAAGATGAAGCGGGCCGGGCTGCAGTTGGCCGAGGTCGGGCCCCACTTCAGCAGGTCGTAGAGCTGGCGCAGCGTGGCTTCGGGGATCGGTTCGGGCTGGAAGCCGTTGTGAGTGCGGGCGTTATCGAAGAGTTGTTCGGTCGTGATGTTCATGGGGAAATGGTTCTCGTGGGCAAAGGGCATGCGCAAAGCACGCAACAATTGTGCGATGTTTGCTCCGAGCCAGAACGATGTAAGGCGATTCTTCTGCGATGCCTGGCGCAAGCACCGCAGCGCCCTGCCGTTGACGCCGATCGAAGCCCAGGCCGCCGACTGGATCGCAGAGCACCCCGAGTACCACGCCGACCTGGCCGACGTGGATGCCGCCTTGGCGGCGGTGTTCGACGTGGAAGCCGGCCGCACCAACCCGTTCCTGCACCTGTCGATGCATTTGTCGATCACCGAGCAGGTCGGCATCGACCAGCCACGTGGCATCAAGCAGGCCTTCGAGTTGTTGCGGCACCGCCTGGGCTCGGCCCACGACGCGCAGCACGAAGTGATGGAGTGCCTGGGCGAGATGATCTGGGCTTCACAGCGAAGTGGCCTGCCGCCGGATGGGCAGGCTTACCTGGACTGCGTGCGGCGGCGCGCGACAGCCTAAGCCGCAGAGCGCAAGGTCTGGCGCGACATCTCGCGCGTCGTCTGGCGCGTTTCGCCGAACAGCGAATCGCGAAATGCCACCGACTCCGAACGGTCGCCGATCGCCCACAACAACAGCGCACGCGCCGACATCGGCTTGGCGAACAGAAAACCCTGCAGTTCGTCGCAGCCCAGTTCCACCAGGATCTGCTGCTGGCGGGTGTTCTCCACCCCTTCGGCCACCACCTTGAGCCCGAGCGCATGAGCGAGCCTGACGACCGCATCGACCACCGCGCGGGCGTCGGCACCACTTTCGATGTCTCTCACGAAACTCATGTCGATCTTGAGTTCCTGTGCCGGCAGCTGGCGCAGGTAGCTCAGGCTCGAATAGCCGGTGCCGAAGTCGTCGATCGACAAGTGCGCGCCGAGCTCGCCGAGGCGGCGGAAGGTTTCCTGCGTCGCCAGCGTGTCTTCCATCGCCGCCGACTCGGTGATCTCGCAGGTCAGCAGCGAAGGGTGGATGCGGTGGCGCGTGAGCGCGCCGGTGATGCGGTCGGCGATGTCGTCCTGGCGCATCTGGTAGGCCGAGAGGTTGATCGCCACCCGCATGCGCAGCCCCTTGTCGCGCCAGGCACGAGCCTGCTTGCAGGCCGCCTCGATGACCCAGTTGCCGAGCGGGCCGATCAGGCCCGAGCGTTCGGCCAGCGGAATGAATTCGCCTGGCATCACCATGCCGCGGGTCGGGTGGTTCCAGCGCAGCAAGGCTTCGGCCGCGGTGACCTTGCCACTGCGCGCGTCGACCTTGGGCTGGAAGAACAGTTCGAGTTCGTTGTTGGCGAGTGCCTCGCGCAGGTCACGCAGCATGTCGAAGTTCTGCTGCACGTCGACGTCCATCTCGGGCGCGTAGAAGCAGTGGCGCGCACCGCCAGCCCGCTTGGCCGCGTACATCGCCGCGTCGGCGCGTGCGATCAGCTTGGTCTGCGTGCCGCC
>JANYFX010000248.1 GCA_025359585.1 Rhizobacter sp.
CGTGGCGCACCTCGCGGCGCTGGACCAGCCGCATCGTCAGCCCGGCGATGGCGGCGTTGGCGATGTTCGCCGCCGGCTCGCTGCTGCAGGCGGCGCTGGGCGCGCTGCAGGCGCGAGGCCTGCTGAGCGACGCGGCAATGATGGTGGTGGCGATGGGGGTGGCGTTGTTGTACTTTGCGCTCAACACCGTGCTCGCCACCGCGGTGCCGCTGCTCAAGCGCAACGAACGTTTGCGCGTGGGCGCGCTGGCTGGCAACTTCGGCTGGATCGGCATCGCCTTTGCTGGCAGCGCCTCGGTGGCCGCCTTGCTCTTCATGACCTACCAGCGCTCGGGCATCGGCGTGCTGATGGCCGCTGCACCGCTGCTGGCGATGCTGCTGGCCACGCTGCACTTCTTCTTTCGCCAGCAGGAGTCGGACGAACTGGTGCGCAAGAGCCGCATCGAAACCAGCGAACGCGAAGCCGAGCAGGCGGCGCGCCACGTGCGCGAGCTCGAAGCGAGCGAGCGGCGCTTTCACAGCGCGTTCACGCACGCATCGATCGGCATGACGCTGGTGTCGTTCGACGGCCGCATCGTGCAGGCGAATCGGGCGCTGCGCACGCTGCTCGGCATCGGCGACGCTGAACTGACACAGCGTGAATTCAGCGAGTTCGTCTGCAGCCAGGACGCTCGCGCACTCGAGCAACAACTGGCGCGCGTGCGCGCCGGCGAGAGCGAGGCGTTTGCGATCGAACTGCGCTGCCACCATTCGGGCGGCGCCGACGTGCCGGTGGCGGTGCACTGCAGTTTCTTCTCCGAGCCGGGTGCGGCCGCGCCCTGCCTGATCTTGCAGGTGCAGGACGTGAGCGCGCGGCGCCGCGCCGAAGCCGGCCTGCACCACCTGGCGTTTCACGACAGCTTGACCGGCCTGCCGAACCGGCGCCGTTTTCACGAGCACCTGATGCGCTCGATCGAGCGTGTGGCCAGCACCCCGCGCCTGCAGTTCGGCGTGCTGTTTCTCGACTTCGACCGCTTCAAGCTGATCAACGACAGCATGGGCCACACGGTCGGCGACGACTTTCTGGTGCGCGTGGCGCGCCGCATACAAGACAGCGTGCGCCCCAGCGACATCGTGGCCCGCCTCGGGGGTGACGAGTTCGCGATCCTGGCCGAAGACGGAGACTGCGAGCACTACTGCACCCACCTGGCCGAGCGGCTGCTGCAGGTGCTGCGCGAGCCCTTTGCCGTGGCCGGCGCCGAGATCACCACGAGTGCGAGCATCGGCATCACCGTCAGCACCGCCGGTTACGCCAAGCCCGAAGAAGTGCTGCGCGACGCCGACACCGCCATGTACAAGGCCAAGGCCATGGGCAAGGCGCGCTACGCGCTCTTCGACGTGGGCCTGCACGCCGAAGTCTCGGAACGCGTGCGGCTTGAAGGCGACCTGCGGCGCGCACTCGCGGCCGGCCAGTTGTCGGTCGCCTATCAGCCGTTGTACAGGCTGGCGGACGGGCAGCTCATCGGCTTCGAGGCGCTGGCGCGCTGGAACCACCCCGAGCTCGGCGTGATCAGCCCGCTCACCTTCATCTCGATCGCCGAAGAGGCCGGCTTGATGGTGCCGCTCAGCGACTTCGTGCTCAGCCGCGCTTGCGGCCGCTTGAAAGAATGGCAGCGCACGGACCCGGGCTTCGCCGAGCTGACGATGCAGATCAACATCTCGGGCAACGACATCGCGCACAGCGGCTTCGTGCCGCGCATCACGCGTGCCATCGTCGAAGCACGGCTGCAGCCGCAACACCTGATTCTGGAACTCACCGAAAACATCCTGATGGCGCGCTTGGAGAGCGCGCTGCCGGCCTTGACCGAGCTGCAGCGCCTCGGCGTGGGCCTGAGCGTGGACGATTTCGGCACCGGCTATTCCTCGCTCGCGCACCTGTCGAGCCTGCCGATCGACAGCCTGAAGCTCGACCGCTCCTTCGTCAACAAGATGCAGGTCGGCTCGAAAGAAGCGGCGGTCGTGCGCGCGGTGGTTCAGCTCGGCAAGTCGCTCGGCAAGTCGGTGGTCGCCGAGGGCATCGAAACACCTTCGCAGCTCGACCAGCTGCGCGACATGGGCTGCGATGTCGGCCAGGGTTACGTGTTGTCGCGGCCGCTACCGCCCGAGGTGGTGGTGACGCTGCTGGAGCGCATCGCCGCCAGAACGCCGCGTGGTTTCCAGAACACCGCGTTCGATCGGCCGGTGCTGTTTCACTGACGCGGCCTCGGGCCGGGAGGCTCGCCGCTTTCAAGCCGCCGATACAGGAAAACCCCGGTCGGGCAGCGCAATTAAGTATCAGCACTCGCAGGGCCCGTACCGAATACGGCAACTGGATACGCCTATCTTCTCGTCTGCAGGTGTGCACACCACATCGCACCTTCCGACAACAAGGAGACAAGCACATGAAATTCAGGACTGCACTCGCCTTCGGGCTCGGTGTCGTGGCGGCGGCGTCTGCGTCGG
>JANYFX010000251.1 GCA_025359585.1 Rhizobacter sp.
CGCACCGAACTCGATACCGATGCGATTGACGACATCCGTCTCGCGCTGAACCAGAACCAGCTCATCGGCAGCAACCGATTCCATACGCAAATTGAAAAGAAGTTGGGCGAGCGGCGGGAGGCGCGACCGCGCGGTCGGCCTCGGCTGGCCGAGAATGCAGCAGACGTCTTGCCGGACCAAGGTAGGCTGGTGCTGTGAAACTATTTGTCGGTGGTGCCTTGGATCTCAAATCAAAGGGGTTGGTGTTGAATATTCTGCCAACGCCGAAAAAATATGTCGCTGACCCCTTTGATTCCCCTTTGATTCCGAAGGTGTTCGGCGACCGGCTGGGCCAAGCCGGCCTAGCACCTAGGGCGGTTATCGGCGCGGTGATGCGCAAGCTCGCACACCTCATCTACGGCGTCATAAAATCCGGCAAGCCGTTCGACATGAAAAAAACCATGCCGATGCTTGACTTTCAAGCCGGTAACTGACCCTGCCGTTTTGGCTTTGCAACCTAATGTACTACTTGATTTTTCATTCGATCCATAAGCTTTAAACAGTACGCATTCGATGGATCAAGATTCAAGCCTTGCTCCAATACTTTGCGAGCTTTTTGAGTAAGATCGGCATGCATATGCAGCCATGCAATACGCGAGAAATCTGTTGCATTGAATTCGGCCTTGGCAAATCGAATGTCGTATGCTTTACATACATCTGATATTAGAAATCGACGATGCTCAGCTAGCGCAGCTGTCGTGCTGTAAATTTGGTTGATTTGGTTGACTGTATCGCTGAAAGTGAAAGGGTCTATCGATTCTAAACATGCCTTTTTGCAAAGTCCGTTCAGTTTTCCCAAAGTGTCGCTGTTCGCTCCCTTGCAACGTATAACCACATCCCATGCGGCTAGTAGATTGACAGAATCGGAGTTGTCGCTCTGGATAAACATCTCTGATGCGCGAATTGCTTCATCAAAGTCTTTTGAGTCTTCGAACCACATAGCCAACTTTAACCAAGTTATTTGATGACGTTTTCCAAGGTATTCCAGCGCAGAAACCACCTTCGGCATTTGCTGATCTTGATAATCCACGGTCTTCAACATTGCTGGTATCAATTTGTTTAGCCTAAGACAAATACTTCCAACGCCCTCACGTGCATTACTAGGACCAATTTGGTGTAAAAGTGTCAAGTCACCCCTAACTTGTGGTTCAAGCTGACTCGTCTTTAGCTGTTGTTTCGCAAACTGTTTAGCAGCGATTGGCGCAAAAAGCAGAGAGTAATCATCAATTAAAATCTCCTCGACGAGAGAAGTTCGCACAAGTTCATCAAGCGCAATTTCGAGATTCGCGACTTCGTCAAGGGTTGCCACAACGACGGTTTCGACTGCAAGACGCGGTACGACACTTGACCAAGACGCCACCAGTAGAAAGAGACGCTGCCCTAGCAAGGAGAGAGATACAAAAGCGCGATGAAAAAGTGCTTCAAGTAAGTCGTCCTGCCTGACCAATATTTGGTTTACGTGGTTAAGCGCTTTTCGCTTCGCGACCTCGCCGAGAGCTACTTTGATTATGTAGGGATGTCCATTACACTGCTCCTTCAATTCGTCCTTATAGGGCTGTGTAACCAAAGACGTAATCAATAGCCGCTTTGAAAATTTTTCGATGAGGATATCCGCCTCACCACTTTGCAAACCTTTAATCTCCAATGGGTAGTCTGCTTTGAAATCGCGGAACCGCGAAGTTATGACAAGTTTGTTTGGAAGGCGAATTCGATCACTTAATGCAGTGAATACTTCAACCGGACTGCTAATTGTTTCAAAGTTGTCAAGTACAAATAGCCTAGGTTTGGCATGCTTGTCGGCAAGCAGGCTAGCTAAATTTTGTTGACAGGCTTTTCCGATAAATCGTCTTTCCTCTGGCAAAAGTGGGTTAACGAGACGAAATATTTCACAAGCGACATTTTCTAATGTCAAGATACTTGGCCGTACTGGTTTGACTCCTTGATCCAGTAAATCAATGTCTCGCGCGCTGAGCCAAATAATGGCCTCGTAAGTTCCCTTTAGAGCTAATTCATGCAGCACTTTAATTGCAAGTGATGTTTTCCCAATCCCGCCCATCCCGTGGAGGGTAATTACCGGATGCCTATCATCTTCCAGAATTTCCGAAAGCTTCGCTTCAAGTTCAACGCGATTAACATAGTCCCTCGCTACAGCTGGTAAGTTTGTGAATGATTCGCCTGTTACTTCAAGCTCTTGCTGCCCCTCAGTTTCACTAGCTGATAAAGCTATAGGGGGCCGGATGTAATCCGATGCATCAACTTCAAGTCGCGAAGCAGTAATGTACGAAAGTGATTCATAACAATTGCTTCTAAGATTTCCGTTTGGAAAGTAAAAGTCTGGAAGATCTGGCGCGCTTCCAATTAGTAGCGTTCGCCGCGGGCCGCCGGCCCAGAAATAAATACCATCCTTAAGCTTTTGCGTGCCAACTGTGGATACAAGATAGTTAAACTCGGGACTCGAAACGCTAATTGGAGTAACGCGGTACTTCCCTGACAGATTCTGCTTTAAATAAACCCACGAAGCGAAGAAAACCGGAATGTTATTTCCCAATAAAAGCAATGCTGTATGCAGCGGTTTACACGCCTTCGACATTTTATCAACTTGCACAGCGCCATGTCCCCGAGTCTTGTTTCGGATAACCACGAACAAGTCCAAAATCGGCCGTATCTCAACCTTCGCACCAATCGGCGGCGATTCTATTTCCACCTGTTGGGCGGCGGCCGACATTAATTGCCAGCACTCTGCTTGCCATTGTCCAGACTCAACACGTTGCGCGAGCGCAGTTCTAGTAGGGGTTAGCTCTACTGGCAGCAAATTCGAAGCAGGTCCCTTTGAAAGGTCACCAAGCACTTGTACCCACTCACCAATTCCATCCGCGCGCACGAGCCGGTGAGCGAATTGGTAACGTGTCCCGGCCTGATCATTCTCAAGTGCGCCGAGAAGTGCGCAGGTAACGCTTTTTATTATTGTTTCCCCGAGATACATCAACGCGAGAAATGCTGCAGTATCTGACTCAGTTAAATCTGATCGATAGCGCTCCCATTGTCTTTCAAGAATTTTGAGCGGATGTGGCGATGAATCTGCGATGAACTTGGTGCCCAAATCGTTCGATGTCATGTTTATCTCTGTCGGAAGTGGTTGGAATGAGCAAGGAAACACCACGGGGTCACGTTTATCAGCGTAGCAACATCAACCATTTCGGATCATCCCGCCTACCGTCGTTAGATTAGTCCCAAGGTCTTTTACTATTACATCCGCGCACAAAAAAAGCAAACCCCGAACGGCAAATTGAGCGCCGGGCTCAGGTCTCAATACTGTTCGTTTAGACCAAATCGCGGTACAGATATGTAAGTTTATACGAATGTCTTTTCGGCTCCGTCAAATGAGGCGTCGGATTGTAGTGCTGCCTTCTCTTTGCTTGCAAAGCAATAAAAGGGGTCAGATACCGTCTTGAAAGTCAAGCACGGAAGCACCATAGCTGGAGTCAAATGGCTTGCCTGACTTGACGACCCCGTAGATAAAGTGCGCGAGCTTTCGCATCACCGCGCCGACCACGGCTTTGGGCGCAAGCCCTGCCGCACTTAACCGATCCCCAAACCCCTTAAGGGATGCGGGGTCACTGGGATGCGGGGTCAAGTCTTGCAATAGCGCATCATCACCGCTTAACTGCCCGCCTGACAGTCGAATAGTGAACGCCAAATGCCGCCGCAATCGCTTGCAGCGTGTAGCAAAAATAGCAAAAATGGAGTCAGAGTCTGAGGTTTCCCCTCAAATAGTCCTTATGAATCATGCGATTAGTTAACAAATCCAACGTTAATAGTGCACACATGGAGAAAACGGCGCACCCTCGTGTTTCCACACAACGCGGGAACACCCTCCATGCATGCCATTACGATCATACAAGACGTATTGCGGCAACGCTGTCCACAGATGCATCAATCACGACGCAACACCCTGCTCAAAGCCGCCGAAGCGGCCCTTGCGGCACGCAGCCATACGCTATCGAATCT
>JANYFX010000138.1 GCA_025359585.1 Rhizobacter sp.
CACACGCGCCGCGACCTTCGGTGCCGTCTCGGGCTTGCGCAAGCCCACGGTCGACTTCTGCACCAGCGTGGCCAGATCAACGCCCTGGATCAGGTCGACCGGGTCGATCACGTTGCCCTCGGACTTGCTCATCTTCTTGCCGTCGCCGTCGCGCACCATGCCGTGGATGTAGACGGTGCGGAACGGCACGCGGCCGGTGAAGTGTTTCGTCAGCATGATCATCCGCGCGACCCAGAAGAAGATGATCTCGTAGCCGGTGACGAGCACGCTCGACGGCAGGAACAGGTCCATCTCTTTGGTCTGCGCCGGCCAGCCGAGCGTGGAGAAAGGCACAAGCGCCGACGAGTACCAGGTGTCGAGCACGTCTTCGTCGCGCGTGAGCGTGCCGCTGTAGCCGGCGGTCGTCGCTTTCGCGCGGGCTTCTTCTTCATCGCGCCCGACGAAGATCTCGCCGCCCGCGCCGTACCAGGCCGGGATCTGGTGGCCCCACCACAACTGGCGGCTGATGCACCAGTCCTGGATGTTCTTTATCCACTGGTCGTAGGTATTGACCCAGTTCTCGGGCACGAACTTCACTTCCCCCGAGGCCACCGCATCGATCGCCTTCTGCGCGATGCTCTTGCCGTCGGGGCCGGCCTTGCTGACTGCCATGAACCACTGCTCGGTCAGCATCGGCTCGACGATCTGGCCGGTGCGCGCGCAGCGCGGCACCATCAGCTTGTGCTTCTTCGTTTCGACAAGGAAACCTTGGGCATCGAGGTCGGCCACGACCTGCTTGCGCGCCTTGAAGCGGTCGAGGCCACGGTATGCGACAGGCGCGTTGTCATTGATCTTCGCCTCGAGCGTCAACACGCCGATGATCGGCAGCTGGTGGCGCAGGCCGACGGCGTAGTCGTTCGCGTCGTGCGCCGGCGTGACATTGACGACGCCGGTGCCGAATTCGCGGTCGACGTAGTCGTCGGCGATCACGGGAATCTCGCGGTCGCAGAGTGGCAGCTTCACGAACTTGCCGACCAGCGCGGCGTAGCGCTCGTCGTCGGGATGCACCATCACCGCCACGTCACCGAGCATGGTTTCAGGACGCGTGGTCGCGACCACCAGCTCGTCCGAACCGTCGGCCAGCGGGTAGCGGATCATCCACAGGAACCCGTCTTCCTCTTCGCTTTCTACCTCGAGGTCGGAGACCGCCGACTTCAGCTCCGGATCCCAGCTCACGAGGCGCTTGCCGCGGTAGATCAGGCCTTGTTCATGCAACTGCACGAAGGTGTCGGTGACGATGGCCGAGAGCTTCTCGTCCATCGTGAAGTACTCGTGCGACCAGTCGACGCTGGCGCCCATGCGGCGCATCTGGTTCGTGATGATCGAGCCCGACTCTTCCTTCCATTCCCACACCTTCGCGACGAAGTTCTTTCGCCCCAGGTCATGGCGGCTGATCTTCTTCTGTTCGAGTTGGCGCTCCACGACGATCTGCGTGGCGATGCCGGCGTGGTCGGTGCCCGGCACCCACAGCGTGTTGTCGCCGCGCATGCGGTGGTAACGCGTCAGCGAGTCCATGATGGTCTGGTTGAACGCGTGCCCCATGTGCAGCGTGCCGGTCACATTCGGCGGCGGCAGCTGGATGCTGAACGACGGCTTGGCCGCGTCGAGCGTGGGCGCGTAGACGCCGCTCTGTTCCCACAGCGGCGCCCAGCGGGCTTCGATGGCGGCGGGTTCGAACGATTTGGCGAGGTCGGTCATGGCAGGGTCTGCCCGGGGCAGCCGTCACACGACCACCTCCCGGAAAAATGCGAAACGGGGAGGCCTCGATTGTAGGTGCGCACCCCCGCCCGGCCGCGGGGCCGCGCGCCGCTAGCGGTCGGCGCGCAGGATTGCCTGCGGCGTGGCCAGGTCGCCGAGCAGGAAGAGCGAATAGACCTTGCCCGTTTCGAGCGTGATGGTCGTGCCCACGAGCACGGTCGTGCCGCCGACGCTCGCCTCCAGCCGCGCCAACGCCGCGCTCGTCGCCACGAAGCTCGGGCTGTTCGCGCTCAGCGCCGCTGCGCCGTCGCCGACCTGGTCGAAGTTGTAGGCAAGCGTGGCCGAGGCCGTGGTGCCGTTCAGGCCGTTCACGAGCCGCAGCTTCACCGGCCGAGCCGTGCTCGTGGAAGGCGTGTTGCTGTCGGTGATCAGCGTGGCCACCGGCGCAGCGGCCGCGCCCGTCACGAGCAGCGTGTAGTCGTTGCCGGCCACGGCACTCAGGCTGTTCACGGCGGTGGTGGTGCCGCTGACCGTCAGGCTCAGCGCCATGGCGCCGGCCGGCACGAGCTTGTAGCTGCCGACCGCCGGCGAGGTGTAGTTCAG
>JANYFX010000163.1 GCA_025359585.1 Rhizobacter sp.
GTCGAGCAGGCCGAAGCCATCATCGAAACCGGCGTGCAGAGCTTCGTGCACTGGCTCGACCAGCGCGGCTCGGTGCCCTTGATCCAGGCATTGCATTCGCAGGCCGACGACTGGCGCAGCACCGAGATCGCGCGGGCGCGCAAGATGCTCGCCAAGGGCGAAAACGTCGACGCGGTATTGGAAGCGCTGTCGCGTGGGCTGATGCAGAAAATGCTGCACGGCACGCTGGCCGAACTGCACGCCGCCGACGGCGAGCACCGCGCCGAGCTGGCGCAAACCGTGTCGCGCCTGTTCCTGCGCCAGAACGCGCGCCACCCGACCGACGACCAGCGTTAGCGGCCGCGCAGCACTCCGCCTTTCGCGGAGCCGTTGCGTGCCGAGCCGGCGCGTGGTGCTCCGCATCCGTTTCAGAGCACCCCGATGAAAGCCTCTCTCCGCCAACAATTCGAGCGCCTGGCGCTGCGCCTCTCCGAGCTCGATGCCACGCTCGGCGACCCGGGCGTGGCCGGCGACATGAAGCGCTACCGCGAGTTGACACGCGAGCATGCCGAGGTCTCGGGCCTGGTCGAACGCTTCAGACGCTTCGAGCAACGCGAGCGCGACCTCGCGAGCGCACAGGAGATGCTCTCGGACCCCGAACTCGCCGAGATGGCGCAACAGGAAATCAACGAGGCGCGAGCCGACACCGAGCGCCTGCACTTCGAGCTTCAGGCCGCCTTGCTGCCACGCGACCCCGACGATGCGCGCAACGTCTTTCTCGAAATCCGCGCCGGCACCGGTGGCGACGAGTCGGCGCTGTTCGCCGGCGACCTGGCGCGCATGTACCTTCGCCACTGCGAGCGCCGCGGCTGGCGAAGCGAGCTGATGAGCGAAAGTGTCAGCGACCTCGGCGGCTACAAGGAAGTGGTGTTCCGCATCGAAGGCGACGACGTCTACGCGCGGCTCAAGTTCGAGTCGGGCGGCCACCGTGTGCAGCGGGTGCCGGTGACGGAAACGCAAGGGCGCATCCACACCAGCGCCTGCACCGTGGCGGTGTTGCCCGAGCCCGACGCGACCGAAGAGGTCACGTTGAACCCGGCCGAACTGCGCATAGACACCTTCCGCGCCAGCGGCGCCGGTGGCCAGCACGTCAACAAGACCGACAGCGCGATCCGCATCACCCACCTGCCGACCGGCATCGTCGCCGAGTGCCAGGACGACCGCTCTCAGCACCGCAACAAGGCCAAGGCGATGGCCGTGCTGACGGCGCGCCTGCGCGACAAGGACCGCAACGAGCGCGCCGCGAAGGAAGCCGCCACGCGCAAGGGCCTGATCGGCAGCGGCGACCGCAGCGACCGCATCCGCACCTACAACTTCCCGCAGGGGCGCTTCACCGACCACCGCATCAACCTGACGCTCTACAAGCTGCAGTTCATTCTGGACGGCGATCTCGACGACGTGACCGCCGCGCTGCAGGCGGCGCAGGCGGCCGAACAACTGGCGGCGCTGGAAAGCGGCGAGGCATGACACCGGGCCCGCTCAACGTCGCGCAGGCTCTGCACGAAGCACGCGCGCTGGGCGTCGACCGGCTCGACGCGCTGATGCTGCTGGCCGACACGCTGGCGTGCTCGCGGACCTGGTTGCTGGCGCACGACGACGCCACGTTGAGCACCGAACAAACCACGCTCCTGCGAGCCTGCTTCGGCCGCCGCGCCTCGGGCGAGCCGCTCGCTTACCTGCTCGGCGAGAAAGAATTTCACGGCCTGATGCTGCATGTCGATTCGAACGTGCTGGTACCGCGCCCTGACACCGAGGTTCTGGTGGACTGGGCACTCGAACTGCTGGCGGGCCTGGAGCACCCGAGCGTCATCGATCTCGGTACCGGCAGCGGCGCGATCGCGCTGGCAGTGAAACACGCCCACCCCGCTGCGGCGGTCGTCGCCACGGACGTGAGTGCGGCCGCACTCGAGGTCGCACGCGCCAACGCGGGCTGGCTGGCGCTGCACGTCGAATTCGTCGAAGGCTCGTGGTGGCAAGCCGCCGCGCATCGCCGCTTCAGCCTTGTGCTCAGCAACCCGCCCTACATCGCTGGCGGCGACCAGCACCTCGCGGCGCTCAGCCACGAGCCGACACTGGCACTCACGCCGGGCGGCGACGGGCTGGACGCATTACGCTGCATCGTCGCCGGCGCGGCGGTCCATCTCGAGCCCGGCGGCTGGCTGCTTCTGGAGCACGGTTTCGACCAGGCCGACGCCGTTCAGGCGCTGTTGCGAGCACAGGGTTTTGTCAGCGTCCAGACCCGCCGCGACCTGGCCGGCCAGCCACGCTGCAGCGGCGCTCACCTGCCGTAACACTTGCGGGCCCTGGCGCACAACGCAGCGACCAGACTCGTGCAAAAGAGCGCGTGTCCTTCATCTGAGGGATACGGTTTGGCGCAAGACGCAACACGCGCCGCAACCAACGGCGTAGCATGAAATTTCGTTGTGGCACGGATCCGAAGTCGGTGATGTGCGCTGCCCCGAAACCCTGCAAGGAGTCAATCATGCAAAAGCTGACATGGATGATTTTCGGGTTGCTCGCCGCTGCGGTCTCCGCAGCGCAAGCGGGTGATGGCGCCGGGATCACGCCCAGTGCCGAGCAGCTTCAGTGGGCGCGCTGGCAGGGCCGCATGTCGGTCGGCGCGGAGCCGACCGGGCTCAAGCTCAACACCGTCAGCCTGATGGGCGACTACTATTTCACCGGCTCGTTGCTGGGCTCGCGCCGCGCCGGCGGCTTCCGCGCCACGAGCGGCTTGTTGCTCGGCCCGCGCACCCAGTCGTGGCTCGGCCAACCGGGCCTGAGTGCGGGCAGCACGTTCAGCATCGCCACCCAAGCGTTCGGCCAGCCAGCGGCGCTGCCCGCCGCAGGCGACGCCCCGACCGACACCGCCACCCTGCCCTACCTGGGGCTGGGCTACACGGGCCTGTCGCTGCGCGGCGGCTGGAGCTTCAACGCCGACCTGGGGTTGGTGGCACGCAGCCCCGGCAACGTCGTCAAGTTCGGCCGCAGCCAGAGCCTGGACGACACGGTGCGCGAACTGCGCCTGGCGCCGATGCTGCAGTTCGGGGTGACTTACTCGTTCTGAGGCCCGGCCCGCAGGGGTTTGCCCGGCCGCCACTGCGGTGGCATGCCGGTTTGCCGTATAAACGGGGCTGTCCCCAATTCACACGGCAACACCATCATGAGCGACGTTCAAAAACGCATCGACGACCTCGTCAAGAGCAACCACGTGGTGCTCTTCATGAAGGGCACAGCACAGTTTCCGCAGTGCGGCTTTTCGGGCCGCGCGATCCAGGTGCTGAAGGCCTGCGGCGCGAAAGACCTGACGACTGTCAACGTGCTCGAAGACGACGGCATTCGCCAGGGCATCAAGGACTACGCCAACTGGCCGACGATCCCTCAGCTCTATGTGAACGGTGAATTCGTCGGCGGCTCGGACATCATGATGGAGATGTACGAAGCGGGTGAACTTCAGCCACTGATCGGGGCCTGAACATCCCGCGCATCGTTGTCGGCATCACCGGCGCCACCGGCGCGGTGTATGCCGTCCGTCTGCTGGCCCGGCTGAAAGAGGCGGGCCGCGAAACCCATCTTGTCGCCAGCCCGGCCGGTGTGCTCAACGTGCACCACGAGCTCGGGCTCGACCGCAAAGCGCTCGAAGCGCTGGCCGACGTGGCCTACAACCCGGCCGACGTGGGCGCGGCGATCGCGAGCGGCTCGTTCGCGGCCGATGCGATGGTCGTGGCACCGTGTTCGATGAAGACGCTGGCGTCGGTGGCGCACGGCCTGTCGGACAACCTGCTGACCCGCGCCGCCGACGTGGCGCTGAAAGAGCGGCGCCGGCTCGTGCTGATGGTGCGCGAAACGCCGTTCAATCTGGCCCACCTGCGCAACATGACGGCCGTGACCGAGATGGGCGGCGTGATCTTTCCGCCACTGCCGGCCTTCTACCACCGCCCGCAGAGCATCGACGAGATGGTGGACGACACGGTCGAGCGGGTGCTCGCGCTGCTGGGCGTGAACGAAGCGGCGCCGAAAGCCTGGCGCGGTCTGTGATTCAGGCCGGCGGCTTGTAGACCCAGAGCCGCTGCGCGGCAAACACGGCATTCGGGTACTCGGGGCGGCCGCGGCTGCCGTTGTAGCGGCCGAGCGCCATGTACATGTCGCCCTTTTCGCGGTTGAGGTAGTGGCGAAGAATCACGCACCCAAACGCCAAATTGGCTTGCACTTTAAAGAGATGTCTCTCATCACCGTCGCCGATCAGGCGTGCCCAGAACGGCATCACCTGGGTGTATCCACGTGCGCCGGCCTTGCTGACCACATGCTGCCGAAATCCGCTTTCGACTTGCACCAACCCCAGCATCAGGGACGGCTCCAGTCCTTCTCTTTTGCTCTGGTACCAAAGCGTCTCCAGAAAATCTTCCCGTACGACCGGCTCAGTTATACGTTTTCTTAGCCGGGTGCTCATCTCGCCGAGCCAGCGCAAATAGACCAGGCGCGCCTCGATGTTCTCGAACACCGGCTTGGGCGGTGCGCTGTCGTTGACCGCAGCCGCGAGTGCCGAACGGACCGAGTCGGCGAGCGGCTCTTCGACCTGGGCACCGGCCTGCACGCGCTGCGGCAGCAGTGCGACGCAGGGGCTCAACAGCACGGCCACGCAAGCCCGGCGACGAGCTCTCCCGGTGCGGGAGAGGTCGGGGCTCATGCGTCGAGCTTGGCCTTCAGCAAGGCCATCGCCTCGGCCAGCGGCAATGAGGTCGCTTGCGCGTCGCACCTTCCCTGGTACTCGACCTTGCCTTCTTTCAAACCACGGTCGGAGAGCACCACGCGGTGCGGCACACCCACCAGTTCCCAGTCGGCGAACATCGCGCCCGGGCGTTCGCCACGGTTGTCGAGCATCACGTCGACACCGCTGGCCTGCAGCTCGTCGTGCAGTTGGTCGGCGGCCGCCTGTACCTCGGGCGAGCGGTCGTAGCCGATCGGGCAGATCACGACGCTGAAAGGCGCGATCGCCTGCGGCCAGACGATGCCGCGCTCATCGTGGTTCTGCTCGATGGCCGCGCCCAGAATGCGCGTGACGCCGATGCCGTAACAGCCCATCTGCATCAGCTTCGGCTTGCCGGTCTCGTCGAGGAAGGTCGCCTTCATCGCCTCGCTGTACTTGGTGCCGAGGAAGAACACGTGGCCGACCTCGATGCCACGCTGGATCGCGAGCACGCCCTTGCCGTCGGGTGAAGGATCGCCAGCGACGACGTTGCGAAGGTCCGCCACCAGGTCGGGCTCGGGCAGGTCGCGGCCCCAGTTCACACCCGTGAAGTGGAAGTCGGCTTCGTTCGCACCGCAGAT
>JANYFX010000174.1 GCA_025359585.1 Rhizobacter sp.
GCCGAAGGCAAACGCGATGCCCAGCGTGAACATCAGCGCGGTGAAGCCGTAGATGTTGAGACCGACATGAAAGGTCTTCGGGCCGGCGACGGTGAACACCGTGAAGTCGGTCTGCGGGTAGCTCAGCAGGAACAGACAGATCCAGCTGACCCACATCACCCACCAGGTCACCGAGTGCGCGCCGTACTTGTCGGAGAGCCAGCCGCCGACCGCGCGCAGCACGCCGCCGGGCAGTGAAAAGCACGCGGCGAGCAAGGCCGCCGAGCGAATCTCGAGGCCGAACTCGCCGATGTAGTACTGCACCATCCACAGGCTCAGCGCCACATAACCGCCGAACACGATCGAGTAGTACTGGCAGTACTTGATGACCTTCGGGTCTTTGAGCGCGCGCAGCTGGTCTGAGAACCTGGTGTTGCTCGGCACGAGGTGCGCCGGGTCGCTGGCGCTGAAGATCCAGAACAGCAACACGGTGCCCAGCATCACGGCCGCGTACACCTGCGGCACCATGGCCCAGCCGAACGCGACCACGAGCGCAGGCGCCACGAACTTGTTGACGGCTGCACCCGAGTTGCCGGCGCCGTACACACCCATCGCGAAGCCCTGCCGATTCTTCGGGAACCAGCGCGCCACGTACGGCGTGCCGACCGAGAACGAACCGCCGGCCAGGCCGACGAACAGGCCGACGACGAGAAAGTGCCAGTAGGCGGTGGCGTAGCTCATCAGCCAGATGGCGGGCACGGTCAGCGCCATCAGCAGCGCCATCACGATGCGGCCGCCGTACTTGTCGGTCCAGATGCCCAGCGGCACGCGGATCAGCGAGCCGGTGAGCACCGGCGTGGCGGTCAGCAAGCCGAACTCGGTCGCGTTCAGACCCAGCGTCTTCTTGATCGGAATGCCGATCACGCCGAACATCATCCAGACCATGAAACACACGGTGAAGGCCAGCGTGCTGACCATCAACACCGCCAGTGCCTGGCTCTTCTTGCTCATCACGCTGCCCGCTGGTTTTGCATGAGCAGACTGTAGGAATCGGCGGCGCAGCGCGGCATCCTTCGACCGGCCCGGCGCACAGCGGCAGACGAACGATGCGGCGACAGTCGCCATCGTCCTGAAGAACTAACAGCTCAACAAAGAGCGCAATGTTTGCGCTGGATCAACCCAGGCCGTGCTCGGCTGCGATCACCGCAGCATGCACACGCGAGCTCACGTCGAGCTTGCGCAGGATGTGCTGCACGTGGATCTTCACGGTCGTCTCGGCGATGCCGAGCGAGCGGGCGATCTCCTTGTTGCCCTGGCCGAGCGCGATGCCACGCAGGATCTCCTGCTCGCGTGGCGACAAGGCGTCGAGCCTCGATGCCGCCGCCGGGGCGGGTGCACTCTGCGGCGCTGCCGCGCCACGGTAGGCGGCCACCAGCTTGCCGGTCATCTCTTCGGCAACCACACTTTCGCCGCGCATCGCACGCCGGATTGCCACCGAGAGCGCGTCGCCCTCGATCGTCTTGAGCAGGTAACCGCAGGCGCCGCCGCGCAGCGCGGCGGCGAGGTCTTGTTCGTCTTCGCTGACGGTGAGCATCATCACGCGTGCGCGTGGCGCGGCCTCCAGCAGCGCGGGCAGGGCATCGACGCCGTTGACACCGGGAAGGTGGTTGTCGAGCAGGATCAGGTCGGGTTGCAGGGCTTCGGCGCGGCGCAGCGCTTCGCCCGCATCGCCCGCGTCGCCGACGATCTCGAACTGCGGGTCGCGCTGCAGCAAGGCCGTCAGGCCGCGCCGGAACAGCGTGTGGTCGTCGACGACCAGAATGCGGATGTTCGACATGGCCGAAGTCATCGTGGGCGGCGCCTCACGCGGCCTGCCGCAGCGCGACAGGCGCGTGGCTCGATGGCAGCGGCAAGGTCAACACGACCGAGGTGCCGCGCCCCGGCGTGGAAAGCACCTCGAGCCGCGCCCCCAGGCGCTCGGCGCGCTCGGCCATGATGCGCAGGCCGACATGGGTCTCGTCATGCGCGCCGCCTTCGTTCGAAAAACCGAGGCCGTCGTCGCGCACTTCGAGGCGCCACTGCGGCTGCTGCTGCACGTCGAGCCACACGCGCCCGGCGCGCGCGTGTTTGCGCACGTTCGACAGCGCCTCTTGCACGATGTGCAACACCTGCACCTGCAGGTCGGGCGCCAGCGGCAGGCCCTGTCCGCCCATCTGCAGCGTCGCTTTCAGGCCAGTCTGGTGCTCGAACTTGCGCAGCGTGGTGAGCAGCGCGGGTTCGATGTCTTCCGCATTGGCGCGGGTGCGGAAGTGCATCAGCAGCTCGCGCACATCGCCGTAACTCTCGCGCACACCCACGTCGATTTCGCCGAGCACGTGTTGCACCTGCTCGGCGTCGCCGCTGGCGAACGCGTCGCGCATCAGCTGTACCTGGATCTTCAGGAACGCGAGCGACTGCGCGATCGAGTCGTGCAGCTCGCGCGCCAGGAAGCTGCGCTCCTGCGACACCGCGGCTTCCATGTCGAGCGCGTTTAGGCGCAGGTTTTCCATCGCCCCGGCGAGGTGGGCGGTCAGCGCTTCGAACAGCGAACGCTCGGCGTCGGAGATGTCGATCTGGGCGTGAAAGAAAAGATCGACCTCGCCCATCAGCCGGTCGTGCGAACGGATCGGCACCGACACCACGGTCTCGAAACCGGCTTGCGCGCAGTGCTGCATGCGGGCCGGCTCCATCGCGCGGATCGGGATCACGCGCGCGCCCGGCGGCGCCGAAGGCGAAGCGCAGTGGCAATCACCGGCGGTCAGGCAATGTTCGGCGTCGAGCATGGCCCGTGGCAGCCCGTGCGAGGCCAGCATCAGGTAACGGCGGTTGGTTTCGTCGGACCAGCGCAGCGCCACGCCGTCGGCCCGCGCGATGCGTGCGATGCTTTGGGTGAAGCCCGGCGCCAGCGTGTCGAGCGTGGTGGCTTGCGCGACCAGCGTGGTGACTTCGTACAGGCTTTCCAGCCGCTCGCGCTTTTCGTCGAGTTGCGCGGTCTTCTCCTGCACGCGGCTCTCGAGGCTGCGGTACATCGACTGCAGCTGTTCGGCCATGCTGTTGAAGCCGGTGGCGAGCGTGTTGAATTCATCGGTGGTGCCGCTCTCGACACGCGCGCCGAGGTCGCCGCCCTGGATGCGCCGGATCGCCTGCTTGAGCAAACCCATCGGCTCCAGCACGACCCAGTAGCCGGTGTAGACGAGCACGGCCGCGCCGACCACGGCCAGCGCCAGCATGGCGACCTGCATCAGGTGCATCAACGAGGTCGAGCGTGACAGGTGCGCTTCGATGCTCGCCGCGAAGGCGTCGATGTGCGATGCGAACGCGGCAGCGTCGGTGCCCAGGCCGGGCGCGGCGGCGGGCAGCGGCGACGCCGCAAAGCGGCTGCGCAAGCGGGCCCAGTCGTGCTCGACCGTGGCGAAGCGCTGGCCGACGCTGTCGTCCCAGGGCACGAACAGCGGGCGCTCCGGGTCGCCGCGGCGCAGCAATTGCAGGCTGCCTTCGAACTCGGCCAACTGCTGCGGCAGCGCCTGCGTGTCGCCGGTGCTCACCGAAAGCACCATGCGGTACGCCTGCATGCGCATGCGCCCGGCTTCGTTGACGGCGGCCGCACCGCCGTCGAGCTGCCACGACATCCAGACCAACGCAGCGATCAAGCCCATCGCCATCAACAGGAATGGCGTGCCGACGAGAGCCAGCTTGGCGCCCAGGCTCCAGTGGCGGGTGGTGTTCATCAGGCAGGCTCCGTGCTTCGCACTGCGGTGGACGAACTCTTCAAGCGGCCGGGCGTGTTCATGGGCCGAATCTAACCGCTTGCGCAACGCAAGGGCAGCCCGGCGGTGCGCCAAAGCTTGCGCCGGCTCAAATCTCGCGCACGAACTGCAGCGTGGCCGCTTGCGAGAGGTTCAGCAGCGTGGCGATGTCTTTCACGTCGTCGGGCAGCGCGGCGTTGTCCCAGCCTTGCGCGGTGTGCCGTGCCAGCCGCACCGCGAGCGCCACGCTGCGCACGCTCGGGTGCTCGGCATGGCGGTCGTCGCTGATGCGGATCAGCAGCTCGGGCAAGCGCCAGGCTTTCATCAGCGACTGCTGCAGGTCCATCAGGTCGATGTTCAGTACGGCGAGTTGCGCCGCGCTCGAGCGCAGTGCCGGGTTGGCACGTTGTGCCTGCTGAATGCGCAGCGCCAGCGCCGGGGCGTGGCACCACAGCAGCATTTCAGCGAAGTCGTGCAACAACGCGGCGGCGTGGATCACCGCCGAGTCGTGGTCCATGCGGTGCACCGCGAAACCGAGCGCGAAGTTGGCGCTGCGGTGCGCGCGCTGCAGCGTCTGGTTCAGCCCGGCCAGCGCCTCGGGCGTGTCGCGCAGGCGGTCTTGCACCGTGGGTTGCACGCCGAAGCTGCCGAAGAACGGCGAGATGCCCATCATCACGAGCGCGGCGGTCACGGTTTCGGTGTCGGTCACGACGCGGCTGCTGCGGTGCGCCGACGAATACGCGAGCACCTTGAGCGTCATCAGCGGGTCGCCCGAGATCATTTCGCCGATGCTGTTGGCATCGACATCGTCTTCGTTCTGCCGCAGCGCTTCGAGCGCTTCGGCGGTCTGCGCCAGCACCGGAATCTCGGCAGCACGGAAGTGTGCCGTCCACGCCGCCAGATCTCGCAGGGGTTGCGACAGAGAAGGGCTTGGCGGTGGCGCAGCACTCGTCATGGGCTTGAGGCTTGTGGGGATCGTTCCACCTTATCGGCCGGGCAGGGCGTTGGCTTGAATCGGCGGTGACTTCACACCGACAGGATGTGGCCTTCCTGCGGCTTGAACTGCCCGCTCAGCAGTGCGGCATAACAGGCCTCGATGGCCGGCTCGCCTTGGCCGCGCACGACCTGCAGCCACGGCTGGCGGGCGTCGGTCACCGGTTTCATGAAGGCGGCCCAGGCGTCGGCCAAACGCGCTTGCAGGCCGGCGCCACCCCAGTCGGCCACGCGCTTCTTGATCTGCGCCGGTGCGAAGAACAAGACCGGCCGCGGGCCGGGCAAGCCCTTGCCACTGCCGAGCGCTTCCCAGTGCGTGCCGCCCACCGAGCAACTGTAGGTGAGTTGCTCGCCCAGGTGCGCGTGCACGCTGGCACGCACGGCAACGCTGCCGCTGAAGTCGACATAGACGCTCGGCACGGCCGCCAGGCCGGTCTGCACCGCGTCGTAGGTCAGCACCTCGTCATAACAACCGAGCGACTGCGTGAACGCCAGATTGGGCGGCGACGTGAGGCCGATCACCCGGACGGCGCCGGCCGAGCCGCGCCGCTGCGCTAGGCAGAACGCGGTGCCGTAAGCGGTCTTGCTCGACGCGCTGGACAGCACCACGGTGCGCGCGCCGAAAAACCGGTTGTCGGCGAGAAAGTCGTCGATCAGGAACGAGGTGATGAAGAGCGGGCGCAGCAAGGCTTGTTCGGCCTCGCGCGTGGCCACGTAAGCCGGGTCGGTGCTGCAGCGCAGGTACTGGTTGTAGACCGCATGCAGTTCGCGCCGATGCGCTGCCCCGTCTGAAAAACCGCCCGCGTTCACGCGCACTGGCTGCAACACGGCTTCGTCGCCGATCGGCCAGTAACCGTAGAACCGCTCGCCGGTTTCGATTCCGCTGCAGCGCGACTCGGCAACGTTCGCGAAGCCCCACACCGGAATGCAGCCGGTGGTGGTGTCACCGGTCGGGTAGAAGCCCCAGTAGTTCATCGCGTCGCCGAATGCGGCGTAGGTGATGTTGTTCGATGTCAGCGCGAAGGAGTCGACGTGCATCCGCACCTCGCCTTCGGCCAGCGCAACCGCAGGGGTCGCCACCCAGCGTGCCTGCTGCAGCTTGCTTTTTTCGACGACAAAACGCTTGCTCATTACTTCGCTCCAAGGGTCGGTTTGGCCTACGATGAAGTATCGCGTTTGCACTCGCACCCATGAACTCCATCCGCCTGCCCCAAGGGGAAACACTGCCCTCGATCGGCCTGGGCACTTGGCGCATGGGCGAGTCGGCCGGCAGCCGCGGCGCCGAGGTGGCAGCGATCCGCCTCGCGGTCGAGATCGGCTACCAGGTCTTCGACACGGCCGAGATGTACGGCGAAGGCGGGGCCGAGCAGGTTCTCGGGCTGGCGCTCAATGAGGCCATTCGGGCCCATGCGGTGCGGCGCGAAGAGCTCTTCATCGTCAGCAAGGTCTACCCGCACAACGCGAGCCGCGCGGGTGCAGTGGCCGCCTGCGAGCGCAGCCTGAAACGGTTGGCGCTCGATCGCCTCGATCTGTACCTGCTGCACTGGCCCGGCCCGCACCCGCTCGGCGAAACGGTGGCGGCCTTCGAAGCGCTCGAATCGGCCGGGCGCATTCGGCATTGGGGCGTCAGCAACTTCGATCTCGAGGCGATGCAGGCGCTCGTGGCCACACCCGGCGGCGAGCGCTGCGCGAGCAATCAGGTGTACTACTCGCTGGGCGAACGCGGCCCCGAATTCGACCTGCTGCCATGGCAGCGCGCACACGCCATGCCGGTGATGGCCTACAGCCCGGTCGACCAGGGTGCGCTGGCGCGAGACAAGGGCCTGGGGCGCATCGCCGAGCGGTTCGGTGCCAGCGCCTCGCAGCTCGCGCTCGCGCGCCTGATGGCCGAGCCCGGCGTGATGGTGATTCCCAAGGCCGTGCGAGAAACGCATCTGCGCGAGAACTTCGCGGCGGCTGAACTGCGCTTGTCACCGGCCGACATGGGCGAGATCGATCGCCTGTTCCCGCCGCCGCAGCGCAGGTCGGCGCTGGCCATGCGCTGATCTTGAAAAAAGGGCGCTGCGCCGGCCCGTTCGCCAGCGCACCGCCGTCGGCTGATCACAGCCGGGTGATGCCGGAGACCCAGCCGACCAGCTTGCCGTCGAGGTACAAGGCCCCCTCGGGCGCGCCGGCTTCGGCATAGAACTCCAGCTGCGGTTCAGGCTGTTCCACCCGAACCACGGGGCGCGCGAGGCGCCGGGAGAGGCGGGCCAAAACCGCACTGGCGCGGCGCAGGCCCATGGCCACGAGGCGGCGCGCCGCTTCGCTCTGGGGATGCTGGGGCGCGACAGGGCTCCAGCGCAGATCTTTCAAGCTCGACATGATGGTGTCCTTCATCGGGGGCTGCGCGGGTCGGCCGCGCGGCATTCATGGGCTGTGTTTCAGTCGTTCCAGTTCGCGTTGCAGCAAGCGAAACGCTTGCTGGCGCGACGCGCCGCCGCCGGGGCGGTGGCTGCCTGCGCGGCGAAAGTGGGCGTGCGCGACGACGGGGTTGCGCGGTTTGCGGGCGGTGACGGTGATCTTCATGAGGTTTCTCCTGAGGTCGGTGAAAAGCGACGCGGCAAAAAGGGGTTCGGGAAAAAGGATCGGCAAAAAGCAAACGGCCCGGGGTGCAGATGCAGCCCGGGCCGTGCGGCGACTGAAACGTCGCGTGCGACGGTTCAGTGTG
>JANYFX010000176.1 GCA_025359585.1 Rhizobacter sp.
CGACGCCGAATGTGATTGCCGTGCATCCCGACTTTCCGGCGCGCAACTTCGAAGACTTCGTCGCCGAGTTGAAGCGCCATCCCGGCAAATACTCGTACAGCAGTTCCGGCACTGGCGGCATCGCGCATCTTCAGATGGAACTGTTCAAAAGCCTGACCGGCACGTTCATCACGCACATACCGTATCGCGGCTCCGGCCCCGCATTGAACGACACGGTGGCTGGCCAGGTGCCGGTGATCTTCGACAACCTGCCTTCCACGTTGCCGTTCATCAAGGAAGGTCGCCTGATCGCGATCGTGTTGGCTGCACCGCACCGTTTGCCTCAGTTGCCCAACGTGCCCACCTTCGCTGAGGTGGGCCTGGAGCCGGTGAATCGAACGGCATACTACGGTCTCTACGGCCCGAAGGGCCTGCCCCGGGAGATCGTCGCTGTGGTCAACGCCGCGGTGCGCAGGTCGCTACAGAATCCGTCGGTTCGCAAGCACATTGAGGACACTGGCTCGCTCGTCGTCGCCAACACGCCCGAACAATTTGCGGCGCAGATCGCCGCGGAATTCGAGATCTACAAACGCGTGGTTCAGACCCAGAACCTTAGGCTCGAGTGACGGCGCCATGAACGACTCTTCGGCCGCTGCCGAGCGAAGTTACGACGACTTCTATGCGTGCTTCGATTCGCCTCTGGCGAACGCTATTCGGCGCGAGGTGTACGGGCGCGACATTGGGCAACATTCGTGTGTGCTGACCGAAGAACTCGAAGACGACTCGCAACTCCTGCGCTTATCGCACTCGAGCCGGCTGCTGGACCTGGGGTGCGGCCCGGGCGGCCCCCTGTGCTTCGTCATGGGCCTCACCGGATGCCGGGCGATCGGCCTGGACCTCAGCACCGAGGCGATTGCATCGGCGACTGCGCGCGCACGCATCCTCGGCTTGCAGGAACGGATCACCCTGCGGGTCGCTGACCTTGACGAGGCGCTTGACATCGAAGCGCGGTCGTTCGACTCGGCAATATCCCTGGATGTCGTGCTTCACCTGCGCGACCGCTCGCAGGCATTCGGCGAAATAGCGCGGGTGCTGGTTCCCGGCGGGCGTTTCCTGTTCACCGACGCCGGCGTGATCACCGGGGCCGTGTCGAACGAAGAGATTCGCCTGCGTTCTTTGCATGGCCACACGCAGTTCGTGTCGCCTGGCCTCAACGAGCGCATGCTCGCCAGTGCCGGCCTGCGGCTGCTGGACCAGGTCGATCGCACAGGCTCGTTGCTTGAGGTGTCGTCCCGACGGCAGGCTGTCAGGCTCGCGCACCGGGCGGAGCTCGAGTCCCACGAGGGCGTCGAGGGATTCGATCGGCAACAGCTCTACCTCGAAACCGTTTGCGCCCTGTCAAGGCGCAAGGCGGTGGCGAGGGTGATGTACGTCGCTGAGTGCGAGTCTGCAACGCTTTGATTTGACGCTGCTTCGCACGTCTGGCAGGCCGGCTTCCACCGAGGCCAGCAGATCGCCAGAGGATAGAGGTGGAAAACTAATGCCAACGGTCTGGAACCGAACAAGCTAACGATCACTGGCGCTGTCGAACGGATCTCGTCGAGGATCGCTGCACGACTCTCGACCCAGTACTCGACTGCTGAGCAACCGATTGGGCGCTCCGATAGACCAGTGCCTAGGCCGTCGAAGGCAATCTGGCGACAGAAAGATTCCATGCGGCTGCGGAAGTTGACGTGTCCCGGATCGTCACGCATGAGTTCCATGTGGCTCCAGAACCCAGGAGTCACGACTACATCAGGCGGACCGGCACTCGACATCCGGGATGCCACACGGCGTGACCCTCAGCTGCGAACAGCGCGTCAGGATGCTCAGGGCCGGTCATTGCACGATCTCCGGTGTTGGGAGGCCCAACGTTCGAGCTGACAGGAGCCCGACAGATGCCCTTGCGGAAAGCAGCAGAACAAGGCCCTGTAGCGCGGCCGGCTGTCGGGGCTCCGCATGAGTCAGTCGCCCCACCTTGCCAACCTGACCCAGATCAGGGGCCTAACGCACACCTACAGCGAATGGTGGGTTGGATGATGGGTCGCAGAGAAAATTTGCCCCGAAGGCCTGTGTTTCCTAGATGTATGGCGGAAACGGTGAGATTCGAACTCACGGACGGGTTGCCCCGTCGGCAGTTTTCAAGACTGCAGCCTTAAACCACTCGGCCACGTTTCCCGACAAATCGGCAGGCGACGATTGTATCGGGCGGGCTCAGAAGTTCGCCGTCAGCGACAGCCGCAGGCTGCGCGGCTCGACCGGGTGGAAGTGGATGTCGTTGACACCTTCGGCGGGCTCGCCCTTCAGGCGCGAGGCGTAGTAGTAGTCGATGTCGCTGCCCTTGCGGTCGAACAGGTTGAACACGTCGAGCGCGAGCTTCAGGTTCTTGTCGAACTTGTAGCCCACGCGCAGGTAGGCCAGCGTGGTGGCCTTCGAGCGCTGGCTGTTGTCTTCGATCAGCGGGCGCGGGCCGAAGTAGCGCAGCTGGAACTGGCCGAACCACGGCCCCAGGTCCATCACGGTGGCACCCAGCGACACGACGGTCTGGATCGAGCCGGGAATGTGCTTGCCCAGCGTCGAGTCGCCCGCATCGGGCTCGGTGAAGCGCGAGCGTGAGGCGGAGAGATCGGCGTCGAGCAGCAGCCACGGCGTGGCGATGTAGTGGTTGTTC
>JANYFX010000178.1 GCA_025359585.1 Rhizobacter sp.
GCCATCTCGGCGCTGCAACGCCGCCGGCGCTGTTGCAAGACCTGCTCGCGCGGGCGCAGGGTCAGGCCGCCGAAGCGGTGGCGGCACCGACCCAAACGACCGACTACGCGGCCCTGCCGGCGGACGAACGCCTGGAACGTCTCGGTGCACTGGTGCGACGCGAACTCGCGCTCGTGCTCGCCTTGCCCGACGGCGCTGCCGGCATCGTCGACGACGAGCCCTTCAGCAGCCTCGGGCTCGATTCGCTGACCTCGGTGGAGTTGCGCAACCGCCTGCAGCGTGCACTCGGCCGACCCGTAGCCGCGACGGCGGCGTTCGAATGGCCGAGCGTCGAGCAGCTGGCAGGCCACCTGTGCACGCAATACGGCGCGGCCGATGAGGCGGCGCGCGAGGAAGTGACGCTGTGAACCCGCTCGAATCGCTGCTCGACCGCCTCGCCGCACTCGACGTGCGGCTGGCGCTGGACGGCGACCGGCTCAACGTCAACGCCCCCAAGGGCGCACTCGACGCCGGCCTGCGCGCCGAGCTGACGCAGCACAAGGAAACGATCAAGGCACACCTGCGCCTGAACCCGTCCGTGCCGCCGAGATCGACGGTCGCCGTGCCGGCCCTGATGCGTGTGCCGCGCCACACGAGCATGCCGGTCTCGCACACCCAGCAGCGCCTGTGGTTTCTGCGCCGCATGGACCCGGACAGCAGCGCCTACAACATCGTCAGCGCGGCGCGCCTGACGGGGCCGCTGGACGCCGCAGCGCTGGAACGTGCCTTCGATGCGCTGGTGGCGCGGCACGAGAGCCTGCGCACCCGCTTCTTCGCCGTCGACGGCGCACCACGCTGCAGCGTCGAGACCGAGGCGCACGTGCGCCTGAAGCTCATCGACCTGTCCGGCAGCGACGCAGCCACGCGCGACGACGAGGCGATGCGTGAAGTCCTCGAGGTCGCACGCGAGCCCTTCGACCTGACACGTTGCCCGCTGCTGCGTCTGGCCCTGGTGCGGCTGGCGCCGCAGCAGCATCTGTTCTGCTTCGTCGTCGACCACATCGTGGCCGATGGCATCTCGGTGGGTCTGCTGTTCGCCGAGATGCAGTTGCTGTACCGCGAGCAGGTCGGCGGCGTTCCCGCCGCACTGCCGCCGCTGCCGCTGCAGTACCTCGACCATGTGCACTGGCAGCAGGCGGTGTTCGCCAGCGGCGCGCTGGCCGAACACCTCCTCTACTGGAAACAGCAGTTGCGCGGCCTGCCGCCGGTGCTGGCCTTGCCGACCGACCGACCGCGACCGCGCGTGCAGACACACCGCGGCGCGCGCCGCCTCGAACTGTTGCCCGATGCACTGCTCGTGGCGCTGAGGGCGACGGCACGGCGCGAAGGCGTGACGCTCTACATGCTGATGCTTGCCGCCTTCGAGATCCTGCTGCACCGCTACAGCGGCGAAGAAGACTTCGCCGTCGGCACCGTGGTCGGCGCGCGCGACCGCGCCGAGATCGAGCGGGTGGTCGGCTTCTTCGCGAACAACATCGTGCAGCGTGCCGATCTGTCGGGCGACCCGACGCTGCGCGAGCTGCTGGCACGCGTGCGCGAAACAGCGCTGAAGGCCTATGCGCACCAGGAGATGCCGTTCGACCTGCTGGTCGAAGCGCTCGCGCCGCGGCGTGACCTCGACCACTCGCCGCTGTTCCAGGTGCTGTTCGTGCTGCACAGCATCACCACGCGGCGCAGCGACATGGACCAGACGACCGCCGAGGTGCAGGAGCTGCCGCTTGCGACCTCGCGCTTCGACCTGTCGGTGGATGTCTTCGACAGCCCCGACGAGCGCATGCGCGTCTACTTCGAATACAACGCCGACCTGTTCGACGCCGCCACCATCGAACGGATGATGGGCCACTACAGCACACTGCTCGGCAGCCTCGTGGCCGAGCCGCACGCGCGTGTGGGCGCGCTCGCGATGCTCGGTGCGGCGGAACAGGCGTCGCTGCAGACCCGGCGGCGCGGCATCACGCTGCCACCCGCGCCGGCGGCCACACTGCACGGGCTCTTCGAAGACCAGGCGCGCCGCACTCCGCACGCCGACGCCTTGTGCATGGACGGCCGCACCCTGAGTTATGCCGAACTCGACGCCCGCAGCAACCGCCTCGCGCAGCACCTCGTTTCGCTCGGCGTCGGGGCCGAGTCACTGGTCGGCGTGTGGCTGGAGCGTTCGCCCGACATGGTGGTCGCTTTGCTCGCTGTCCTGAAGGCCGGTGGCGCCTACGTGCCGCTCGACCCCGCGTTCCCGCGCGACCGCATCGCCTTCATGATCGATGACGCCGCGATCGCGGTGGTCGTCACCCATTCCGGCCTGCGTGACGCGCTGCCCTCGGCCGCGCCGCGCGTGGTGGTGCTCGATGCCGAGGCCGGTCGCATCGCGCAATGGCCGGCCGTGGCCCCGGCACGCGACAGCGCTGCGGCCTCGCTCGCCTATGTGATCTACACCTCGGGCTCGACCGGCCGGCCCAAGGGTGTGCAGATCGAGCACGGCGCGGTCGTCAACTTCCTGCGTTCGATGCAGCGCGAGCCGGGCATCGGCGCGACCGACCGGCTGGTGTCCGTCACCACGCTGTCCTTCGACATCTGCGGTCTCGAACTCTTCGGCCCGCTGACCGTCGGTGGCACCGTTGTGCTGGCGAGCCGTGCCACGGCGCTCGATGGCCAGGCCCTCGCCGCGCTGCTCGACGACGAACGCGCGACGATCCTGCAGGCCACACCGGCGACCTGGCGGCTGCTGCTCGATTCGGGCTGGACCGGTGTGCGCGCCGCAGCGGGCTTGAAGATGCTGTGCGGCGGCGAGGCGCTGCCGCGTCAGCTCGCAGAGCGGCTGCTGGCGCTGCGTGGCGAACTCTGGAACCTTTACGGACCGACCGAGACGACGATCTGGTCGACGCTGGCGCGTGTGCGTGACACCACACGTCCCATTTCGATCGGCCGCCCGATCGCCGAGACCACGGTGCACGTGCTCGAACCGTCGGGCCTGCCAGCCCCGGTGGGCGTTGCCGGCGAGCTTTGCATCGGCGGTGCGGGGCTCGCGCGCGGTTACCTCAACCGGGCCGAACTGACGGCGGAAAAGTTCGTCACGCTGGCGCTCGCCGGTGGGCCGGAGCGGGTCTACCGCAGCGGCGACCTGGTGCGCCTGCGCAGCGACGGCATGCTCGAATTCGTCGGTCGGCGCGACCACCAGGTCAAGCTGCGCGGCTTCCGCATCGAGCTGGAGGAGATCGAGGCCGTGCTCGCGACGCACCCGGGGCTGCGCCAGGCTGTCGTCGCCGTGCGCGAGGACACGCCGGGCGACCAGCGCCTGGTCGCTTATGTCGTGCCTGCGGGAGGCGCCGCGTTCGAAGCCGAAGCGGCACGCACGACGCTGCGCACCCGGCTGCCGGAATACATGATCCCGAACCTCTTCATCGTGCTCGACGCGCTGCCGCTCACGCCGAACGGCAAGGTCGACCGCAAGGCGCTGCCCGCGCCGCAGGCCCCGTCGGCCGTGCCCGATGCCGCGAGCGAGGCGCTGATGAGCCCGGCCGAGCAGCGCGTCGCCGCCGCGTGGCGCGAACTGCTCGGCATCGCCCGCGTCGGCCTGCACGACAACTTCTTCGACCTTGGTGGACATTCCTTGCTGCTGGTCAAGCTCCAGGTGCGCCTGCAGCGCGACTTCGGCACCGAGCTGCCGCTGGTCGAGCTGTTCCAGCGCACCACCGTGCACGCGCAGGCCGCGCGACTGACCGCCGACACCACCGACGACGCGGCGCTGCGGCGCGCCCGCGCGCGCGCCGCGAGGCAATCCCATGCCTGAGCGCGAAGCACGGACGATGCCGCCGCACGCGATCGCGATCGTCGGCCTGGCCGGCCGCTTCCCGCAGGCCGCCGACCTCGACGGCTTCTGGCGCAATATTGCGGCCGGCGTGGAGTCGCTCGCGACGCTCTCCGATGCCGAGCTCGACAGCGCGGGTGTCAGCGCCGCGCTGCGCGCGAATCCGGCCTACGTGCGGCGCGGCACTTTCGTCGAACAGGCCGAGTATTTCGACGCCGGCTTCTTCGGCTACTCGCCGCGCGAGGCGCAGGTGATCGACCCGCAGCACCGGGTGTTCCTCGAGTGCGCCTGGGAAGCGATCGAGCATGCCGGCTACGCGCCCGGCGCGCTGCCCGAGTCGGTCGGCGTGTACGCCGGCGCGAGCATGAACAGCTACGTCTACGCCCAGCTGCTGCGCAACCCGGCGCTCGCCGAGGCCGTGGGTGGTTACCAGATCATGCTCGGCAACGACAAGGATTTCCTGTGCACGCGGGTCTCCTACAAGCTCGGGTTGCGCGGCCCGAGCATGACGATCCAGACCGCCTGCTCGACCTCGCTGGTGGCGGTTCAGGTCGCTTGCCGCGCGCTGCAACGCGGCGAGTGCGACATGGCGCTCGCCGGCGGCGTCTCGCTGACCTTCCCGCTCGCCGCAGGTTACCTGTACCAGGAAGGCATGATCCTGTCGCCCGACGGCCATTGCCGACCTTTCGATGCCGAGGCGCGTGGCACGCGCGCCGGCGCCGGCGCCGGCATCGTGGTGCTCAAGCGCCTGGCCGAGGCGCTCGCCGACGGCGACACGGTGCACGCCGTGATCCGCGGCATCGCGATCAACAATGATGGCGCCGGCAAGGCCGGTTTCACGGCACCGAGCGTCGAAGG
>JANYFX010000183.1 GCA_025359585.1 Rhizobacter sp.
CTCGAGCAGCTCCCATCCGCCGCTGCCAATGAAGACAAGAAACGATGAGAACAGCCAAGCTAGCCGTCCTGATGGCGGCCCTGATTTCTGCGCAGGCTTTTGCCTTCGACATACGAACCCATACAGTGATGACGATACGCGCGACCCAGCAATCCTGTTTGGGGGCAGTGCCAGAATCGAGCACGCTGGTCAAGAGCTTGGGGATTTTGAACCTACCCACGGCGCTGGGTGACGATTATTTCCACATGAAGAACGTGCAGGTGCGCAACAAGATTCTGGCGGAAGAGCAGCGCGCACTTACGGACGTGAGCGATGGACTTGATCCTGAAAAACTCCCGCGCATCAATTCCATCACCGGCTGGCTCATGCGCGGTGCCGTTCGGGAAGACGACAACAAAATTGAAACGCCCGATAGCGACGAACCTAATGGTGTGTTCAACCGCGTTTACGGGCATTTCTTTGACCCGGTCAACAATCGCGGCCTGACCGTAGGCGGCTCCACCCAAGGGCCGCGTTCGGTCGACTGGGCGTTTGACACCGGTAGCGCCACTATCATCTCAGGTCGCCGAAATTATTTTCAGGCGCAGCATGCGCGCGAGGCCATGTGGCGCGCGCTGACGCTGAAAGCCTACGACCCGAACACCAAGCAAATTACCGGGGATGTCGATGCGCCGCTTGACAAAGCTTATCCCTCCAATGAGCCGATTCGCGCGGCGTATTGGGCAACGACATTCCGGATACTGGGCGATGTGGTGCATCTATTGCAAGACGCCGCACAACCCCAGCACACGCGCAACGATGCACACTCGGGCTATGGCTGCCTGCCCGGCGCTGGTTGTGCGGCCGGGCACTCGAGTTTTTTTGAGATCTACCTGAAGGCGCGCACGATCAGAGACAGAAGCTTTAGCCTGATTGACCGGACTGACCCGTGGACCAAAATCGAGGTCAGCGAACAGCCCTTCCCGACTACCCGCCCCCAGCTTGACTACTGCTGCTACCAAAAGCCGCAGTTTGCGAACTACGAAGATTTTTTTGCGACTGAGACTGGTGCGACCAACAATGTCGGCAAGGGTATCGCCAATTACAGCAGCCGGGGGTTTTACAGCTTTGGCACTAATATCGGCAAGACTTCGCTGCCGTCGCCATCGCCCTACGGGACGGGGCTGGGGTTTTTGACGGTCGCCAGTGGCTTGGTGGACATGACGGGTGCCCCGATTGCGGGCACCACCGTTTTCAGGACGGGCACGGTGGTCGATACGGCCGTCGGCCCATCTGCAAATGCGGACAACGTGAAGCTCGCGACAGTCGGTGCCTGGAGCCAGGCATTGCAACAGAAGAACCCCGCGTTCTCCAGTTATTCGCTGAACCATTACAACTACGACGACCAAGCCCGCCTCCTCATCCCCCGCGCCGTCGCCTACTCTGCAGGCCTCATCGATTACTTCTTCCGCGGCAAGATGAAGATTTTGGCTCCCGACGAGGGCGTCTTCGGCATCATTGACCACAGCAATTCAGCAGTCAACTGCAAAGACGACTGCGGCTTCAAGAAAGTAAAGCTCAAGCTCGCCAACATCACCGACTACAGCCCCCAACAGGACATGTATCGCGGTACCGTGGTCGTCGTCGCCAAGTACCGCAAGAATAATTGCTACACCACCGACCTCAACGGCGAATACGACAGCACGAAGGATTCGCGCAGCAAGCCCGAGTACGCCGCGCAATGCCGCAGTGCCGAAGAATCCATCGTCGTCTCGCAGGCACTCACCGACAAAATCATCCCGCGCTGCGACCCCAAAATCAACAACGACTGCGAACAAAAGGCGCTCCCCCTCACCTTCAACTTCGATAACCCCATCCCCATCAACGCCACCGACCTCTACCTGCAAGTCGTCTATCGTGGCTGGCTGGGTCATGAAGCCGACGCCGTCGTGGTAGAAACACTCGACATCGCCGAACCCACCTACTACCTCATCATCAACAACACCGACTACACCGCCTGCTACAACAAGCAATGGTTCTACAAAACCCCCAGCGGCCGCCTACCGGCCAGCATCCCGGCCACCATCAACGGTCAATCGGCGGACGCCATCTACGCCGCCAGTAGCTACGGCTCTTGGCTCGTATCGTTCCAACCCAACGAAGGCGACGTACAGAACAAATACCTCGCCCGCGTGGACAACATCGCCCCGCGTGAATTTGCGCGCTTTGCCGTCCTGACCGAAAAAGGCCGGAAGTACAACAACAGCATCAGCGGGTTTTACGACCCCATTCCCCCGCCTTACACCCTCATCAACTCGGGTGAATTCAAGGACGAATACGACAGCAACGGCAATGCCACGCCCAAGCTCACGGATATGAAATCCTCTGAAGGCTACCGTCGCATGAAAGCGCACATCGCAGTGTTTGGCTACCTCTACAGCGGCGTTGGCGCGAACAACCAGCCCTGTACTGACGTCGCAAATCCAGCCGACCCCACCAGCGGCTACCCGACGCCAACGGTGATGAAAGCGGTCACGATCATATTTCCGGATTGAGAAAGCAACGTACAACGCCTATAGACGGGCTGTTTCAGGCAGAAAGCCGTCAAACGCCGCGTCTAACCTAGAC
>JANYFX010000196.1 GCA_025359585.1 Rhizobacter sp.
CGATTCGATCATGGACGGCATCTCGGTCTACCAGGCGCGCCTGAACATGGGCGAGACGCTTGCGCAGCGGCTGATCTCGACCGTGCCGCCGAACGAGATCGACGTCGTGATTCCGATCCCCGAATCGAGCCGACCGTCGGCGATGCAGCTCGCACAGCGCATCGGCAAACCGTACTGCGAAGGCTTCGTGAAGAACCGCTACGTCGGCCGTACTTTCATCATGCCGGGGCAGGGCGTTCGCAAGAAGTCGGTGCGTCAGAAGCTCAACGCGATCGGCGTCGAGTTCAAGGGCCGCAACGTGCTGCTGGTCGACGATTCGATCGTGCGTGGCAACACCTCGAAAGAGATCGTGCAGATGGCGCGCGAAGCCGGCGCCCGCAAGGTCTACATGGCCTCGGCCGCGCCGCCGGTGCGTTACCCGAACGTCTACGGCATCGACATGCCGACGAGCGAAGAGCTGATCGCACACAACCGCAGCATCGAAGAAATCCGCGAGTTCATCGGCGCCGACGCGTTGATCTACCAGGACGTGAACGCGATGAAGCGTGTGGTCGGTGCACTCAACCCCCTGGTGAAAAGCTTCGAGGCTTCGTGCTTCGACGGCGTGTACATCACTGGCGACGTGAGTGCTGCCGAGTTCGACGCGATGGCCGCGCAGCGCTTGTCGCAAGGTGACGAAGAAGAGAGCGACGACCGTTCGCGCCTCGCATTGCAAAGCGCCACGGAGCTGGGTTGATGAACGACAAGAAGATACCGCGCGTGAAGCTGCCGGCCGACGCGCGGCTCGACACGCTGGCGGTGCGCGAAGGCCTGCCGCCGAGCGCCTGGGGCGAAAACTCCGAAGCGCTCTTCATGACGAGCAGCTTCGTGCAGCCCGATGCAGCCACGGCCGCGGCACGCTTCGCCAACGAAGAAGAAGCCTTCATCTACTCGCGCTTCACCAACCCGACGGTGATGATGTTCGAGCGCCGGCTCGCGGCGCTCGAAGGCGCGCAGGCTTGCATCGCCACGTCGAGCGGCATGAGCGCGATCCTGCTGCTCGGCATGGGCTTGCTGAAAGCGGGCGACCACGTGATCTGCTCGCGCAGCGTGTTCGGCTCCACCATCATGCTGTTCGGGCGCGAGTTCGCGAAGTTCGGCGTCGAGACCTCGTTCGTGTCGCAGACCGAGCCCGACGAGTGGCAACGCGCTGTCAAGCCGAACACGAAGCTGTTGTTCGCCGAGTCGCCGACAAACCCGTTGACCGAGGTGTGCGACATTCGCGCGCTGTCAGTGATCGCAGAAGGTGCTGGCGCATGGCTCGCGGTCGACAACTGTTTCTGCTCGCCGGCCTTGCAGCGCCCCATCGAATACGGTGCCGACATCGTCATTCATTCCGGCACCAAGTACCTCGATGGCCAGGGCCGTGTGATCGCCGGCGCGTTGTGCGCCACCGAGCAACTCGTCAACGACAAGTTCGTGCCAGTGATGCGCAGTGCCGGCATGTCGCTCTCGCCGTTCAACGCGTGGGTCGTGCTGAAGGGGCTCGAAACCCTCTCGATCCGCATGCAGGCACAGAGCGCGCGGGCGCTGACGCTGGCGGCCTGGCTCGAGGCGCAGCCGCAGGTCGAGCGTGTTTACTACCCGGGGCTGAAGTCGCACCCGCAGCACGAACTGGCAATGGCGCAGCAGTCGGGCAGCGGCGGGGCGGTGGTGTCTTTCGTCGTCAAGTCGCCGGCCGATGGTGGTGCCGCGCAAGCGCGAACCAGCGCGTTCCACGTCATCGACCAGACGCAGGTGTGCTCGATCACCGCCAACCTCGGCGACACCAAGACCACGATCACGCACCCGGCCAGCACGTCGCACGGGCGCCTCACCGAAGAGCAGCGGCTCGGCGCCGGCATCACGCAAGGGATGATCCGCGTGGCGGTCGGGCTCGACGACGTGGAAGACATCAAGGCCGACCTGCTGCGTGGCCTCGGCACACTTTGAACATGACTCGAAAAGTACGAACCCGCATCGCCCCGTCACCGACCGGTTTTCTGCACCTGGGTACGGCCCGCACGGCGTTGTTCTCGTGGGCCTATGCCCGCCACTTCGGTGGCGAGTTTGTGCTGCGGATCGAAGACACCGACGTGGCGCGATCGACGCAGGACTCGGTCGACCAGATCCTCGCGTCGATGAACTGGCTCGGTCTGGGCTATGACGAAGGTCCGATCTACCAGATGCAGCGGCTCGAGCGCTACAACACGGTGATCGCGCAGATGCTCGCCGCGGGGACCGCATACCACTGCTATTGCACGCCGCAAGAACTCGACGAGATGCGCGAAGCGCAGCGCGCACGCGGCGAGAAGACACACTACGACGGCCGCTGGCGCCCCGCGCCGGGCAAGGTCTTGCCCGTGGCGCCCGAGGGCGTTCCGCCGGTCGTGCGCTTTTGCAACCCACCCGACGGCGAGGTCACGTGGAACGATCTCGTGAAAGGGCCGATCACGATCAGCAACCGCGAGATCGACGACCTCATCATCGTGCGCCCCGACGGTGTGCCGACCTACAACTTCTGCGTCGTCGTCGACGACTGGGACATGAACATCAGCCACGTCTTTCGTGGCGACGAGCACGTCAACAACACGCCGTGGCAGATCAACATCTTCAACGCGCTGGGGGCGCCGCTGCCGCTGTTCGGCCACGTGCCGGTGATTCTGGGCGACGACGGGCAGAAGCTCTCGAAGCGGCGTGGCGCGGTCAGCGTAACGGCGTATGAAGAGGCGGGTTATCTGCCCGAGGCGATGCTCAACTACCTCGCGCGCCTGGGCTGGAGCCACGGTGACGAAGAGCTCTTCAGCCGCGAGCAGCTGGTCCAGTGGTTCGATGGCGAGCACCTGTCGAAGAGCCCTGCGCAATGGGATCCCGCCAAGCTCAACTGGGTCAACGCGAACTACATCAAAGTGATCGACGAGGTGCGTCTCACGCAGCTGGTCGAAGCGCAGCTGGTTCGTCGAGGCATCGAGGCAGGGAAGGGCGATCGACTGCAGCGCTTGTGTGCGTTGTTCAAGGACCGCTGCGCCACCACCGTCGAGTTGGCGGACTGGATCGGCATGTACTTCGTCGACGTGCACGCGTCGGCCGAGGACTTGACCGCCCACCTGACCGACGCCGTGCGTCCCGCGCTCAAGACGCTGTGCGGGAAGCTCGACGCGGTCGAATGGACTCGCGCCGCGATCGGCGTGGCGATCAAGGAGACACTCGCGGCGCACAGCCTGAAAATGCCGCAACTGGCGCAGGCCGCGCGCGTGCTCGTGTGTGGTCGCGCGCAGACACCGTCGCTCGACGCTGTGCTCGAACTCTTCTCTCGCGAAACGGTGCTGCTGCGTTTGCAGAGGGCCTGAAAAGCTGGCTATAATCGTAGTCTCGCTTGAAACTGCGATGGCTGAACCGGATACTGTTTTTGCTTGATTCCTCGTGCTTCAAGCAGCCGACAAATCGGGGGTATAGCTCAGCTGGGAGAGCGCTTGCATGGCATGCAAGAGGTCAGCGGTTCGATCCCGCTTACCTCCACCAAATTGCCGGTCAGCACAGCGCAGTTCGAGTGGCGAAGATGTTTTCCAGTCCCCTTCGTCTAGAGGCCTAGGACACCACCCTTTCACGGTGGCTACAGGGGTTCGAATCCCCTAGGGGACGCCAAGTTCGTGGCACTTGCACAGCGATGTGAAAGCCGCATGGAGTGGTAGTTCAGTTGGTTAGAATACCGGCCTGTCACGCCGGGGGTCGCGGGTTCGAGCCCCGTCCACTCCGCCAACCATCAAGCAAACACGGGCCTTCGCGGCCCGTGTTTCATTTCTACCTACATCTCTACCTACATT
>JANYFX010000210.1 GCA_025359585.1 Rhizobacter sp.
ACTTCAACTACGCCGAGACCTTCAAACAGCTCGATTTCGCCGGCCTGAAGCGAGACCTGCTAGCGAATCTCTCTGGGGATGCTGTTGAGCCCTCAAGAGTAGTCGGTCGCGGCTGTCCGGGCCAGTCGGCTCTGGCTATGCCCACCATAGCCCGGTGTGGGCGCCTGACATCGAGATCGAAAACGTCGAGCGCAACCGCGACAAGTCGATGGGCGTGACGGTCTACGTCGGCCAGCGCCGTGGCAACGCCAGCACCTCCGACTTTTCGCGCGCCGCGATGGAGCAGACGGTGCGTGCCGCGCACGACATCGCCCGCTTCACCGCCGAAGACCCGGCCGCCGGCCTGCCCGAAACCGAAGACATCGCGCTCGGCGAAGCCGCGCTGCGCGACCTCGACCTGTTCCACCCCTGGGCGATCGACGCCGAAGGTGCGATGCAGCTCGCGCTGCGCTGCGAGTCGGCGGCGCTCGCCGTGGACAAGCGCATCACCAACTCCGAAGGCGCGGGCGTTTCGGCCCAGCAGTCGCACTTCTACGCCGGCAACAGCCGCGGGTTCGGTGGCGGTTATGCGAGCTCGCGCCATTCGCTGTCGGTGGCGCCGATAGCCTCGACTCCGGGCAAGCGCGGCGACGACATGCAGCGCGACGCCTGGTACACCTCGATGCGCTCCGCCGCCGAGATGGCGGCGCCCGAAGCGGTCGGGCGCTACGCGTCGGAGCGGGCGCTGTCGCGCCTGAAGTCACGCAAGATCAAGACCTGCGAAGTGCCGGTGCTATTCGAGTCGACCATCGCGGCCGGCCTGCTCGGTGCCTATGTGCAGGCCACGAGCGGCGGGGCGCTCTACCGCAAGTCGACCTTCCTGCTCGACAGCCTGGGCACGCAGGTGCTGCCCGGGCACATCGACATCTTCGAGGACCCGCACGTGCCGCGTGGCAAGGGCAGCTCGCCGTTCGACGACGAAGGCGTGCGCACGAAAGCGCGCGATGTGGTCAAGGCGGGTGTCGTGCAGGGTTACTTTCTCTCGACCTACTCGGCACGCAAGCTCGGGATGCACACCACGGGCCACGCAGGCGGTTCGCAGAACCTGGCGCTGACGAGCCGCCTGACCGCGGCCGCCGACGACCTCGACGCCATGCTCAAGAAGCTGCACCGTGGTCTGTTCGTGATCGAGCTGATGGGCCAGGGCGTGAACTACGTGACCGGCGACTACTCGCGCGGTGCCGCCGGCTTCTGGGTCGAGAACGGGCGCATCCAGTACCCGGTGCACGAGATCACGATCGCCGGCAATCTGCGCGACATGCTCAAAGGCATTCAGGCGATCGGCGCCGACGCCTACACGATGGGCAGCAAGACCATCGGCTCGGTGCTGCTCGAGCGCATGAAGATCGCGGGTTCCTGAGCGCCCGAGCGGGCGGGTAAGTCCTGTTGGGAGCGACCGCCGGCCACTTCTAGAATGCGACGCGCCGATGATCGGCTCGCTTTCCCCACAGGAGATCTTTATGCAGCGTCGTTCCTTCGTTAACGGTGCCGGCATCGTCGGTGTGCTTGCGGCTGGCGCAGCGCCGGCGATCGTGCACGCGCAGACCACTTTGCGCTGGCGCATCGCGTCGAGCTTCCCGAAATCGCTCGACACGCTGTTTGGCGCCTGCGACGTGTTCGCCAAGAAGGTCAGTGACATGACCGGCGGGAAGTTCGTGATCACCACCCATGCGGCGGGCGAATTGATGCCGGCGTTCGGCGTGCTCGACGGCGTGTCGAACGGCACGGTCGAGATGGCCAACACCGCCCCCTATTATTTCTTCGGCAAGGATCCGACCTACGCACTCGACTGCGCGATCCCGTTCGGCCTGAACAGCCGCCAGACGACGGCCTGGATGTACGAAGGCAATGGCCTGAAGCTGACGCGCGAGTTCTACGCCAAAGTCAACATCGTGAACTTCCCGATGGGCAACACCGGCGCGCAGATGGGCGGCTGGTACCGCAAGGAAGTGAAGTCGCTGGAAGACATCAAGGGCCTGAAGTTCCGCGTCGGCGGCTTCGGCGGCAAGGTGATCGAGCGAATCGGTGCGGTGCCGCAGAACATTCCCGGCGGCGAGATCTACCAGGCGCTGGAAAAAGGCACGATCGACGCGGCCGAGTGGGTCGGCCCCTACGACGACCTGAAGCTCGGCTTCAACAAGGTTGCGCCGCACTACTACTACCCCGGTTGGTGGGAAGGCGGCCCGCAGCTGTCGCTGTACGTGAACCAGAAGGCCTATGACGGCCTGTCGTCGGAATACAAGGCGATCGTCGAATCGGCCGCCGCTTATGCGCACACCGACATGCAGGCCAAGTACGACTACAGGAACCCGGCCGCACTGAAAACCCTGGTGAGCCAGGGTGTGAAGCTGCACCCGTTCCCGAAAGACGTGATGGCGGCAGCTTTCAAGTCGGCCATGGAGGTCTACTCCGAGCTCAGCGCCAGCAACCCGGCGTGGAAGAAAATCTACGAGGACTACTCCACCTACCGGCGCGACGCCAACCTGTGGTTCCGCTTCACCGAAGCCGGCTTCGACGACTTCATGCAAGCGCAGAAACTCTGATCGCCTGACGAGTTTTTTGCTGGCACAAAAAACCCCGCCTTGGCGGGGTTTTTCATTGGCGCTCGGAGGTCGCTCAAGGCTTCTTCGGCGGGCTGGCCTGATCGTTTTTCAACGACTCCATCAGGCCTTTCATCGGGTCTTCCTTGCTGTCGTCCGCCACCGGTGCTGGCGTGGTCGTGCCGCCCGATGCGGCATTGCCGGCGCCTTGTGCGCCGCTGTCCTGCTCGGGCGCCGCTTTCGGTGCCTTCTGCTGCATCTCCTGGAACACCTTGTCGGCGTCGATCGTCGCTTCTTTGCTCAGGCCGCTCGACACCAGACCCGGGAAGGCGATGATCAGGCCGACCATGAAAACCTGGATCAGAACAAAGGGCACGGCGCCCCAGTAGATCTGCTCGATCGTGATCTTCTTGATCGGCTTCTTCGTCACCTTGTCGGTGTAGTCCTCGTGCGGTGCCACGCTGCGCAGGTAGAAGAGGGCGAAGCCGAACGGCGGGTGCATGAACGAGGTCTGCATGTTCACGGCCAGCAGCACACCGAACCAGACCAGGTCGATGCCGAGCTTGTCGGCCACCGGCCCGATCAGCGGGATGATGATGAAGGCCAGCTCGAAGAAGTCGAGGAAGAAGGCCAGCACGAACACCAGGATGTTGACGACGATCAGGAAGCCGAGCTGACCACCGGGCAAACCTGTGAGCAGGTGCTCGACCCACTTCGGCCCGTCCACGCCCTGGAACGCCAGGCTGAACACGGTGGCGCCGAGCAGGATGAACAGCACGAAGCACGAGAGCTTCATGGTCGAGTCCATGGCCTGGCGGATCAGTTTCAGATCGATGCGGCGGCGCATCAGCGCCATCACGAGCGCACCCACCGCACCCATCGCGCCGCCTTCGGTCGGCGTGGCGATGCCGAGGAAGATCGTGCCGAGCACAAGGAAGATCAACGCGAGCGGCGGGATCAGTACGAAGGTGACACGCTCGGCCATGCGCGACAGCAGCCCCAGGCCGGTCAGCTTGTTGGCCAGCGACGCGATGAAGGCCACGCCCACGCCAACGCACATCGAGGTCACGATCAGTTCGTCGAGCGGCACTTCGGCCGAGCGCGATTTGGCGAAACCCACAGCGGCCAACACCGACAACACGACCAGCACGGCCAGTGATCGCAGGCCGGAAGTGCCATCGTCTTCGCGAATCGTTCGCGCTTCCGCAGGCAGGGCGGGAACCCACTGCGGCCGGATGAAGCTCACGACCAGGATGTAGGCCACGTACAACCCGGTGAGCACGAAGCCGGGAATGAAGGCGCCTTTGTACAAGTCGCCCACGCTTTTGCCGAGCTGGTCGGCCAGCACGATCAACACCAGCGACGGCGGGATGATCTGCGCCAGCGTGCCCGAGGCCGCGATCACGCCGCCGGCCACACGCCGGTCGTAACCGTAGCGCAGCATGATCGGCAACGAGATCAGGCCCATCGAGATCACCGACGCGGCGACCACACCGGTGGTGGCCGCCAGCATCGCGCCGACGAGGATCACCGCGTAGGCCAGGCCGCCGCGGATCGGGCCGAACAGCTGGCCGATGGTGTCGAGCAGGTCCTCGGCCATGCCCGAGCGTTCGAGGATCAGCCCCATGAAGGTGAAGAACGGGATCGCCAGCAGCGTGTCGTTCTGCATGATGCCGAACATGCGCAGCGGCAGGCTTTGCAGGAATGCGGGCTGGATCATGCCCAGCTCGACACCGACGAAGCCGAAGAACAAGCCGCAGGCGGCCAGCGAGAACGTCACCGCGTAGCCGAACATCAGGAAGATGATCAACGAGGCGAACATGATCGGCGCCATGTTCGCGATCAGGAAGGCCGTCATTTGCGCGCTCCGGTGAGTGCGGCGTCACGCGCGGCAACTTCTTTCTGCAACAGGAACTCGGCCAGCTCTTCTTCGGGCGTTTTCGCGCCCTGCTTCTTGCTCGGGTCGGGGATCAAGCCCTTCAGGAAAGCGATGCGCTTGATGAGCTCCGAGATGCCTTGCAGCCCCAGAAGGAACAGCCCGAGCGGCAGCATGGCGAACACCGGCCAGCGGATCAGCCCGCCGGCATTCGACGACATCTCTTTCGTGACGAAGGCGTTGATCACCAGCGGCATCGACAGCTTGATGATCATGTAGATGAACGGGAACAGGAACACACACAGGCCGACGATCTCGATCCAGATCTGCGTGCGCTTGGAAAAGCGCCCCGACACCACGTCGATCTTCACGTGTTCCTGGCGCATCAGTGTGTAGCCCGAAGCCAGCAGGAACACGGCCGCGAACAGATACCACTGGATCTCCAGGAACGCGTTGGAGCTCATGTTGAAGGCTTTGCGGGTGATCGCATTGCCAGCGCTGATGAGCACGGCGGCAAGCACCAGCCAAGCCACCCAGCGGCCGACGAATTCGCTCAGGCGGTCGATCAATCGGGAGAGTTGGAGTAGCAGGGACACGGCGTCTCCCGAGGGGCAGAAGGTGGCGGGGAAGGGCGGGCGTCACGCCCACATGGCAGACCCCGGGGCGCGAGGTCGGCAAATTCTAGGCATGCGCGCAGCGCCGGCCGCGCGGTGTAACCCTTAGGGGATCGCCTTGGGGCGGAGCGTCAGCCGCCGGTGGCGGCGTGGTACAGCTTGCCCGAGCGCGTGCCGCTGCGGCAGTACGCGAGCACCGGCTTGGGCAGCTCGTTCAGCAGCGCGGCGAAACGCGCGATCTCTTGCGGCGTCTGCACCGAAGGTGCGACGGGCAGGAAGGCGTAGTGCAAGCCGGCGGCAAGCGCCGCGGCCTGCATCGCGGCGCTGGTGGGCTGGTCGGGACCGCCTTCGAAGTCGGGCCGGTTGTTGATCACGCTCTTGAAGCCGGCCTGCGCGGCCCAGGCCATCGCGGCGGGGTCGAGCTGCGGTGCCACGCACACGTCGGGGGTCAGCTGTTGCACTTGCGGGGCGTTCATGGCGTGAGCGCTTTCTTGATGGCGGCCGAGACCAGACCCATGTCGGCCTTGCCGGCCAGGCGGGTCTTCACGGCGCCCATCACCTTGCCCATGTCGCCGGGCCCGGAGGCGCCGAGCTCGGCGACGATCTTCGCGACTTCGGCCGCAACTTCGTCGGCGCCGAGGCGCTGCGGAAGATAGGTCTCCAGCACTTGAAGCTCGGCCGCTTCCTTGTCGACCAGATCCTGGCGGTTGCCAGCGGTGAACTGGGTGATCGAGTCCTTGCGCTGCTTGACCAGCTTGTCGACGATGGCGATCACGGCGGCATCGTCGAGCACGATGCGCTCATCGACTTCGCGCTGCTTGCAGGCGGCCAGCAGGCCGCGGATCGTCAGCAGACGCGCGGCGTCTTTGGCGCGCATCGCCGTCTTCATGTCTTCGGTGATCCGGTCTTTCAAGGTCATGCGAACTCCCCGGGCAGAAATGACAAAGCCCGCAGGGCGCGGGCTTGGGGGCTGGTACGAGCCCGAAGGCTCAGTACAGCGGGCTCAGAACAGCTTCTTCGGCAGCTGCATGCTGCGCACGCGCTTGAAGTGGCGCTTCACGGCAGCAGCCTTCTTGCGCTTGCGCTCGGCGGTGGGCTTTTCGTAGAACTCGCGGGCACGCAGGTCGGTCAGCAGCCCGAGCTTCTCGATGGTGCGCTTGAAGCGGCGCAGTGCCACGTCGAATGGCTCGTTTTCTTTGACGCGAATCGTAGTCATGTAGAGGTTGAATCTTGGGGTTGGCCGCGCGGCTCGTCGCTGCACGGGGTTTAAATCGTCTTGTCTGAGAAGCGCTCCATTGAAACGCCTACCCGGCAAAGAACGTCGATTATAGCCCGGGCTCAGGCCACGTGCAATGTGGCCGCCATGGCGCGGGCGCAGGCGGCCGCGCTGGCCCAGGCCCACTGGAAGTTGTAGCCGCCGAGCCAACCGGTCACGTCGACCACTTCGCCGATGAAAAACAGGCCCGAGGTGCGGGCGCTTTCCAGGCTCTGCGAGCTGAGTTCACGGGTGTCGATGCCCCCGTCGGTCACTTCGGCCTTGCGGTAGCCCTCTGTGCCCTGCGGCTTGAGTTCCCAGCGCTGCAGGCGGGCGGCCAGGTCGGCCAGATCGCGGTCGCGTTGGTCGGGCATGGGGCGTTGGGCGAGTTCCGGGGTGTCTGCCAGCCAGGCCTCGGCCATCCGCTTCGGGATCAGCTCACCGAGTTCGTTCGCGAGCAGGCGCCGCGAAGAGAGCTTGGCTGCCAAGAGGGCTTCCTTCAGATCGCGGCCCGGCGCCAGATCGATGCGGATCGGTGTGCCCTCTGACCAATAGCTCGAAATCTGCAGCACGGCCGGGCCACTCAGCCCACGGTGGGTGAACAGCAGGTCTTCGGCAAACATCGTGCGGCCCTTGCCGGTGCCGGTTTCGATCTTCACTTCGACGGCGGCGCCCGACAGCGCGGCGAACGGCGCCCAGCTCACCGGGTCGAAGGTCAGCGGGACGAGAGCCGGGCGGGTCTCGATGAGCTTGTGGCCGAACTGGCGTGCCAGTCGGTAGCCGAAGTCGCTGGCGCCGATCTTCGGGATCGACAGGCCGCCCGTCGCCACGACGAGGCGAGCCGCGCGCACGACGCCGCGGTCGGTCTCCAGTTCGAAGCCCGGTTCCGTGCTGCGCACTGCGTTCACCGCGCAACCGTGCCAGCGTGTCACGCCGCCTGTCTCGCACTCGCGCAGCAGCATCTCGATGACCTGCTCGCTGCTGTCGTCGCAAAAGAGCTGGCCCTTGTGCTTCTCGTGCCAGCCGATGTGATGGCGCCGCAGCAGGGCGATGAAGTCCTGCGGCGTGTAGCGCGCCAGGGCCGAGCGGCAGAAGTGCGGGTTGGCCGAGATGAAGTTCGCGGGCGTCGTGTCGCGGTTCGTGAAGTTGCAGCGGCCACCGCCCGAGATGCGGATCTTCTCGGCGACCTTCGGCGAATGGTCGATCAGCAAGACGCGCAAGCCGAGCTGACCGGCGATGCCCGCGCAATGCAAACCCGCCGCACCGGCACCGACGATGATCGCGTCGCAGGGCGTCATGCCTGCGCACCACCGCACCCAGCCCTGGCGCTTGCAAGCGCCAGGTCGTTCGTCAGGCGCGCAAGAGTGCGCCGGCACTCTTGCATGTCCGGGCTCACCCCTTCCACCGGAACGGAAACGCGAGCTGCTTAAAGAACCCGTTCGGCACGTAGTCGCCAACCACACCGTAGTGTTCGGGCCAGGCCCGGTCCGACTGCACGGCCGTGCCGAACAGGTGGTCGAGGAAGGCGAAATGCGCGGCGTAGTTCTTGTCGATGGCCTCGTCATCCTGCGAGTGGTGCCAGTGGTGGAAGTTGGGCGTCACGATCACGTAGCGCAGCGGCCCGAGCCGCACGCTCACGTTGGCGTGGTTGAACACCGCCTGGAAACCGACGATCACGATGTAGGTGTCGATCACTTCCTTGCTGAAGCCCAGCACGTAGATCGGCGCCAGCACCAGCGTGCGCGTGATGATGAGCTCGAGGATGTGCTGGCGCGAGCCGGCCAGCCAGTCCATGCTCTTCACACTGTGGTGGACCGCGTGCAGGCGCCACATCAACGGCACCTCGTGGTAGGCGCGGTGGGTCCAGTACTGCACCAGGTCGGCGACCAGCACGATCAGGAACACGGCCGCGAAGAAGTTGAGGTTCTGCACCCAACCGCGGATGCCGTCGTTCGCAGCCCAGCCGAAGAGCTTGTGCACCAGCAGGTTGGTGGCCAGCAGCACGAAGCCCACGATCATGTGGTTGACGATGAAGTGGTGAAAGTCGGTCTGCCACTCGGGGCGGAACACCGGCTGGTCCTTGCGCAGCGCGAACAGTTTTTCGATGAAGATGAAGATCAGCGTCGAGCCCAGCAGGTCGAGGATGAACCAGTCGAGGCCGATGTAAGGCGTGTCGTCGGCGAAGTCGTTGACCGGCACCTTGTGCCCGCCGAGCGCGAGCGTCAGGCCGATCAGCACGAACGCGGCCAGTGCGAGCCAACGGGCGCGGCCGCTGATCACGTTGATCAGCGACAGCGCGCCGGCCACCACCATCGACCAGAACATCACCTGGCGCAGCACGTCGACGTTGTACGACTTGCGCAGCTGCGGCGTGGTCAGGTACTCGGGGAAGTGGAAGGCCAGCACGCCCAGGAAACACAGGATCGCGAGCGACAGCGCGATCACGCCGGTGATCAGCCCCTTGCCGGGGCGCAGTGCACCGTGCGACTCGCTGAGCTGGTTGAGTTTGTCGAGTTCTTTCATGCGCGCACCCCGGATATGCAGGCGCGCATTATGCGGGCGGCACCCGCCGAGAACTCAGGCTGCGCGCTCGTGCGAGCGGCTCTGTTCGATCGTCTGCAAGCCTCGCAAGACGTTGCCGACGATGATGATCGAAGGGCTCGCGAGCCCTTCGTCTCGCGTGGTGGCGGCCAGCGTCGCGAGTGTG